>JBEBGB010001054.1:0-1633 GCA_040081675.1 Vicinamibacterales bacterium | reverse complement strand
ATCACATGAGCGCCTGCGCGAACGGCGTCGATCGCCAGGCGGTAGTGAGACGAAGGCGGCGTGGTGATGTGCACGACGTCGGGTTTGACCTGCGCGAACATCTCGCGGTAGTCGGTGAACCACGCGCCTGCGCCGTGACGCTCTGTTGCGAACTCTGCTGCAGCGGGCGACAGGTCGCAGATGCCTGCGATCTCAACCCCCGGCAGCTTCTCGAGGCAGGTCAGGTGTTGCCGGGCAATTTGCCCGGCTCCGATAATCGCGGCTTTCATCGATGGGTTCCCACGGGCTGACGCGCGGCACGGCCTACTCGCCACGCTCCCGTCGACACGGCGACCTGCCCGGCGATTGCCAGGGAGGCGCCTACGGTGAAGATACTTGTTGGCTCGGTGAAGCCGATGTCGCCCCACAAGTGCATGAGGTACGCACAAATGTTCCCGATGGCAACCGCTGCAGCCATGGCTTGATCGGGCGATGGGTTCATGAATTCAGCGCGAGCGGCGCAGAACAACGCGACGACCAGGGGCATGAGCAAGCCGACCACGCCCAGCCCGCCACAGAACGCCATCAGTCCCAGCAGGCTGTTGTGCGGGAGGAACGGGTACTCTTTGAACCCCGACAGGTCGTCGTTCACAGCAGCAGCGACGAATCGATGGCCGAATCCCGTGCCAATGATGGGGCTGCTCTGAAACGTGTAAATCAGGTTGAAGTTCTCGACGTCCCTGAACAGCGTCGATCGGTCGATGGTGCCGTCGCTGCGCGTTGCAACCACGATGCTCCGCGCAAACTTGACCGGCTGGAACACCCGCGATGCAGAGAACCATCCAACGCCGACGTACAACACGAGGAGAGGCGCGCCCCACTTCGCCAGCTCGAACAGACGACGGGTGATCCAGTTGCCCGGGTTCATGAGCACCAGCAGCACGAGTCCGATCGCGAGTTCCACCCATGCCAGCCGCCGATCGTTGGCGATCATGCCGGCGACAATCAACGGCCCGATGAGCACCATCCACATCAGATGACGTCGTGTCGCGTTGAAGAACATCGGCACAATCAGGATCAGGCACGCGCAGGTGAAGAGCAGCGAGTCTCCGTGCGAGGTGGCATATTCGACTTCGCGCATGATGCCCCAGGTGTCCGGGAGCGCTTCCGGAAGCACATGCCTGGCCCACAGCGCCATGACGGATTTGCAACACGCAGCCGCGAGCACCACCTTGGCCAGCGTGCGATAGTCGCGACTGCCGCGGAACGCGGGGCCGAGCACGAAGGCCATGCCGAGGAGCGGCAGGAACACCTGCGTCTGCACCTTGACCATCTCGCTGTCGCCACCGTTGATGAGCCCCCACACGATGAGCGCGACGACCGTGCAGAACGACACGCCAAGCGCCCAGTTCACAGGCGGCGCTGGAGCGATGGCTCCTTCGGTGTCCACCTTGCGGCCCATGAAGATGCGGTGCAGATGCGTCACGAGCATCAACACGACGGTCAGGGTGATACCGCTGAATTTCAGCGCCTCGATCCCGAGAATCTTGCTCATGTTGAACGAGAAGAGCGCGCCGATATTGATGAACGGAGACTGCCACAGGCCGCTTGCATCGCCGGTACGGTCCGTGGAGAGGCTGAGGAAGAGCAGGAC
>JBEBGB010001053.1:0-1635 GCA_040081675.1 Vicinamibacterales bacterium | reverse complement strand
ATCCCACGTGGGTGCGAAGCCCAGGTCGGTTCGAGCCAGCGTCGTGTCCGCGTAGGTGTGTCGCATGTCGCCCTTTTGATCGGCTTCGCGCGCCAGGACCGGCTGACGACCAACCACGTCTCCGATGATGGCCAGCACGGCGTTCAGCGACACCCGCGATCCACCGCCAATATTGTATACGCGGCCAGGAACGCCCCGAACCCCTGCCGCCGCGGTCGCACTGACCGCATCTTCCACGAACGTGAAGTCCCGTGTCTGCTCGCCGTCTCCGAACACCGAAATGGGACGCCCTTCGATCGTGGCCCGCAGGAACTTGTGAAATCCCATGTCAGGCCGCTGCCGCGGGCCATACACCGTGAAGTAGCGCAATGCCACGGTCGGGACACCGTAGTTCACGTGATAGAGGTAACACAGCTGTTCCGCCGCGAGCTTGCTGACGCCGTAAGGCGACACTGGTTGAGGCAGCGCATCCTCCCTCATGGGCATCGCGACCAGGTCGCCGTAGACCGATGAACTCGAGGCATAGACCACCCGCTCGACCGCCGTCCCGACGCATGCCTCGAGCAGCCTCTGGGTCGCCTCGATGTTGTTGGAGGTATAGACGTCGAAATCGCGTCCCCAGCTTTTCCGCACGCCGGCCTGAGCGGCCAGGTGGAAGACCTGGGTGCGATCGGCGAGGAGCGCCTGAAGATCGGCGTCCTGGATCCGCGATTCGACGAAGCGAAAGTTCGGCGCCTCTCTGAGCTGCGCGAGGTTCCGTTCCTTCGCGATACGTGGGTAGTAATCGGTGAAGCAGTCGATGCCAACCACATCGTCGCCGGCGCGGACGAGCCGCTCTGCCAGCGTCGACCCAATGAAACCGGCTACGCCGGTGACGAGTGCCTTCATTTTCCTCTGGGGAACAGGTCGAGCACCCGTTCGGGGAGCCGCCTGGGCTTGCCGTGATGGTCGAGCGAGGCGTGCACCGTGTGCCCCTCTGCCAGCACGAGTTCATCTGACGCGCGCACGACCTGGTAGTCGAACCGGACGCGGACTGGCGACAACTGCGTCCCCCGAGCCCGAATGTCCAGCTCATCATCGTAGCGTGCCGGCTGCCGGAATTGACAGTGCGCTTCGATGACGGGAAGCGTGAAGCCTTCGGACTCCATCTCACGATAGGTCCAGCCCGAGTTCCGCAAGAGATCGGTGCGACCCACCTCGAACCAGACGAAGTAGTTGGCGTGATACACCACACCCATCCGGTCAGTCTCGGCGTAGCGGACGCGGACGCGAGAGGTGGACTGGTCGGGATTCAACGTGGGGCAGGTCCGGTCAGGGCCAATCCGGCGATCGCCTTCAGTTCGCGCGTCGCGACTTCCGGGTCTGCAGCACCGAAGATCGCGTTCCCGGCGACCAGAATGCGCGCACCTGCGGCGACCACCCGCGCAGCGTTGTGCGCGTCGATGCCTCCGTCGATCTCGATCGGCGCATTCACATTGCCACACCTGTCGAGCAAGGCCCGGATGGCGGCCACCTTGGCCGGACTCCGGGGAATGAACGATTGACCGCCGAAGCCAGGGTTGACCGACATGGCCAGCACGAAGTCGACGTCGCAGGCGATCTCTTCGAGGGCGCCCACGGGCGTCGACGGGTTCA
>JBEBGB010001052.1:0-1639 GCA_040081675.1 Vicinamibacterales bacterium | reverse complement strand
CGGTTGACGACCCACCGCGCCGAATCGTCGATGGTTTCGAGGACGCCGCATTCGACCAGGGTCGCCTGCTTGGCGAGCACCTTGTAAATGCGGCTCCGCTTGTCGATGACTCCGGCCACGATGACCAGCGTGGTCTGCGGCTCTGGACTCTTGAGCAGGTCCTCGAGCGCTTCGAGCGCCCGCGTCGCCGCTTCACTCTCGCGCTTCGGCACGAGCAGCGCCTGCGCCTGGAGCGCGATCACCACTCGGCGAGGCGCCATCATGGGCAGCGTCCTCACGGCTGAAATGAGTGACGACACCGTGTGCGCCAGCTTTTCGCCGCTCGTGACCTCACCGGCGTGGATGCGTTCGACATTGAAGGCGCGGAGCCCCTCCTCGACGAGTTCCTCGAACTCGTGCGCCAAGCCGGCCTTCTCGACCTCGTCTTCACCCTGAAGAAGGTAGATGGGATCAACGGTGCCGGCCTGAATCTGTTTGCGGACGGCTGCGGCGGTGGCGGACGGCATCCCTCAGAACGCCTCGAGGAGAGCGCTGACGATCGACCGGGAGAATTCCGTGGTCATTCGGTCGAGCGCATTCTGGTCCTGCCCAAAGAACGCAGACGGGTCAGCTGCATTCTGGCCGCTCTGCGCGTCGTACTCCTGTCGAAACACGAGTCCGGCATTCTCCCACAGCACCTTGTTCTCGCGCTGGTCGCGCAGTTCGACCCGAGCCGACATGGTAATGACAAAGCGCGACGCCAACTGCTGTCCGGTAAACGTCAGCGGTGTGATGGCGACACCCGTGACTTCACCAGTCAGCAGCGCGTCCACGTTCGCCGTGTCAGGCACGATCTTGTACTTGCCGCGGCCGATCAGCTCGGCGCGCACCTTCTCGGTCATCTGCGTTTCGAGGTTGAAGAGCGTCGTGCGATTCGCGAACGTCGGCACGCCGATGACCTGGATGTAGTCGGGCAGGAACGAACCGCGCCCCGCCAACGAGTACCCGCAGCCCGGCGCAACGAACAGGCTGACCAAGACGGCAGCTGCTGCCAGCATCCGATGAACACGTTGAGACCCTGTCGGTCGCGTCACGCGACCACCACGCTCACCAACGGACCTTTCGCGATGACCACCTTGCGAATCGTCTTGCCGTCTGTGTGGACCTTCACGGCGGCGTCTGCCAGCACCCGCTCCCTCAGCGCCTCATCGTCGAGACCCGCGGGACAGGTGAGGCGCGCCCGAATCTTGCCGTTCACCTGCACGGGCACTACGACCTCGTCGGCCTTCGCTACGTCCGCATCGAAGGTTGGCCAGGGCGCCAGCGTCAACCCTTCGGTGTGGCCGAGCATCTGCCAGAGCTCTTCGGCGGTGTGTGGCGCAAACGGCGACAACATGACGACGAGCGCATCGAGCGCTTCGCGCACAACGGCGAGCGTCTGCACGCGGTCGATCGTTCCAACCGGGGCGTCTCCCCTACCCGGCGTCCCATGTGGCGTGGAGTCGGAGAACACATAGAGTTCGTTGACCAGCTCCATCATGGACGACACGGCCGTGTTCAAGTGCATCCGCTCTTCGATGTCCACGGTGGCGCGGCGGATGGTGTCGTGCGTCTTGCGTCGAACCGCACGCTCGACCTCATTGAACTCGGCGCCAATCGG
>JBEBGB010000267.1:0-6637 GCA_040081675.1 Vicinamibacterales bacterium | reverse complement strand
AATCGAGGACTCCATGAGCGACACGATCAAATACCTGCTCGACGAATCCCGTATCCCGACGTGCTGGTACAACCTGATGGCCGACCTGCCGTCGCCGCCGCCACCTGTTCTGCATCCGGGAACGCTGAAGCCCATTGGACCGGACGATCTCGCTCCGCTCTTCCCGATGTCGCTCATCATGCAAGAGGTATCGACCGAACGTGAGATCGAAATCCCGGAGCCGGTGCGTGACGTGTACCGCCAATGGCGTCCCACACCGCTGTTCCGGGCCCGTCGCCTCGAGAACGCCCTGCAGACGCCCGCGCGCATTTACTACAAGTACGAAGGGGTGAGTCCCGCCGGCAGTCACAAGCCAAACACCGCGGTCGCGCAGGCCTTCTACAACAAGGAAGCGGGTATCCGGAAGATCACCACCGAAACCGGAGCGGGCCAATGGGGATCGTCGCTCGCGTTTGCCGGCGCGTTGTTCGGCATCGACATTCAGGTGTTCATGGTGCGGGTGTCGTACAACCAGAAGCCCTATCGGCGGCTGTTCATGGAAACCTTCGGCGCACGATGCATTCCGAGCCCGTCGATGGAGACCACCTATGGACGCGCCGTTCTGGCAGAGACGCCGGACAGCCCCGGCAGCCTCGGCATCGCCATCTCTGAAGCCGTGGAACTGGCCGCCACGCGCGAGGACACGAAGTACGCCCTCGGCTCGGTGCTGAACCACGTGCTGCTGCACCAGACCGTCATCGGTCAGGAAGCAATGGCGCAGCTCGAAATGGCCAACGACTATCCCGATATCGTCGTTGGTTGCACGGGCGGCGGTTCCAACTTCGCGGGCATTGCGTTTCCCTTCATCGGCGCCAGCCTTCGCGGCGGGCCGAAGCCGCGGGTCATCGCCATCGAGCCCGCTGCCTGTCCCAGCCTCACTCGTGGCGTGTACGCGTACGACTTCGGCGACACCGGCAAGATGACGCCGCTCACGAAGATGCACACGCTCGGCTCTGCGTTCGTGCCCCCTGGTTTCCACGCGGGCGGACTGCGCTACCACGGCATGGCGCCGCTCGTGTCCCATGTGAAGCAGCTCGGTCTGATCGAGGCGCGAGCCGTGCACCAGACGCAGTGCTTCGAAGCGGGCGTGCTGTTCGCCCGCGCCGAGGGCATCATCCCGGCGCCGGAAGCCAACCACGCCGTCAAGGGCGCCATCGACGAAGCCGTGAAGTGCCGCGAAGAAGGTGTGTCGAAGGCCATCCTCTTCAACCTGTGCGGCCACGGTCACTTCGACATGACCGCCTACCAGGACCACTTCGCCGGGAAGCTCGAGGATTGCAGCTACGACGAGGGCGAGCTTGCCATGGCGTTGGCCGGCCTGCCGTCGGTCCCACACAGCATCTAAGACCCGGCCCTAACCGCAACCACACGACAGCCACAGGAGACTCGACATGGCCGAACAACAATTGCAGGGACTCATCGCAACGCTTGACGAGTATCTCGTGAAGAAGGCGCCATTTCAGATTCCGGAGGGCGGCAAGGAGTTCATCGTGCGCTTCGGGCCCTGGATCTCGCTGGTGCTGTTGCTGCTGACGCTGCCGCTTCTACTTGTCGCACTCGGTCTCGGCGCGATGGTGGCGCCGTTCGCTGGCGTAAGCTACGGCGCCGGCTTCGGCGTGGTGGCCATCCTCGCGCTGGTGCAGATCGTCATGTTCGCCATGGCCCTGCCTGGGCTCTTCGCGCGCAAAATGTCTGGCTGGACGATGCTGTTCTACGCGGAACTGGTCGGATTCCTCAGCTCGATCGTGAGCGGATCGATCATCAGCGGCATCATCGGGACACTCATTGGCCTCTACATCCTGTTTCAAGTACGGACGAAGTACGCGAGCTGACAACCCGTATAATTCCGGGGTTCCATTGCACTCTCAGAGAGGACACGAAATGCGTGCACACACGCGGATTCTGACGACGCTCGCGGGTGTCGTCGCTTGCACGACGCTGGTCGTCGGTCAAGGCTACAAGATGACGGTCAGCCAGGATCGGCTGGTCAATGCACAGAACGAGCAGCAGAACTGGCTGCTCATGAACGGCGACTACAGCAACACGCGCTACTCGAAACTCGCGCAGATCAACCGGGACAACATCAAGAACCTCCACATGGTCTGGGCCATGGCCCTTGGCGGCATGCAGGACGTCGGTCAGAACGGACCCGAGGCCGAGGTCAACCCGCTCATCGACAACGGGATGATGTACACGACCGACGGCTGGGGCACGGTGTACAAGATCGACGTCACCAATCCCGAACAGGGGAAGCTCCTGTGGACGGCTGACGGCGCCGTGCGTCATGCGGGGAATCAGCCGCGCACGCGCGGCATTGCCCTGTGGGAAGACCGCGTCATTGCGAATCTGCCCGACGGACGTGTGGTCGCGATCAACCGCGACAACGGCGAGATCGTGTGGGACAAGCGCGTGGCCACCAAGAACGAGTTCGGCGGCCAGGAGGAGTTCTACACGGCGCCGATCGTCACTGAAGGGATCGTCCTCGTGCAGAACGGCGCGGGCGACGGCGGCACCCGCGGGTGGATCGCCGGCCTCGACGTGAAGACCGGCGACGAGAAGTGGCGCTTCTACACGGTGCCCAAGAAGGGCGACCCGGGAAGCGAGACGTGGAAGGACGATCACAACGCCTGGAAGACGGGCGGCGGAGGCATCTGGCAGACCGGCGCCTACGACCCCGCCACACATCTCTACATCGTCGGCACCGGTAACCCGTATCCGATCTACGACCCGCAGTTCCGACCGGGCGACAACCTCTATACAAATTCTGTGATCGCTGTCGACGTGCGCACAGGCAAACTGGCCTGGCACTTCCAGTACACGCCCAACGACTCGTGGGACTTCGACGAGGTTGGCGTGCACATGCTGTACGACATCAAGATCGACGGCGTGATGCGCAAGGTCGTCGGTCACTACGCGCGCAACGGCTTCTACTACACGCTCGATCGTACCAACGGAAAATTCATCCGGTCCGAGAAGTACGTCAACGACTTGAACTGGACCAAGGGCATCGATCAGAAAACGGGCAAGCCGTTCGAATACAACCCGAAGATTGACGTGCAACTGTACAACCCGGAAGCACGTGCCTTGCGCGGTGATGGCCAGAAGCGCACGTGCCCGACGTGGCATGGCGGCATCGCGCATCAGCCGCTGTCCTTCAACCCGATCAAGGAGATCGCCTACGGCGTGGGCACCGAGGGGTGTTTCTCGCAGAACGGCGCGGCCGTGGGGTCGCTCGGTCCTGACGGCGGCGTCGACCCGAAGAAGAGCGAGCCGCGCAAGTACAGCAGCGACCTCTATTACGGTGCGGTCACCGCGTTCGATGCGGCGAACCACAAAGTGGTGGCGAAGGTTGCGACCGACATCGAGATTCGGTCGGGCGTGATCGACACGGCCGGCGGCGTACTGTTCACGGCGATGCAGGACGGCTGGATCGTGGCCTACAACGACGACACGCTGGAGCAGCTCTGGCGATTCAATCTGGGTACGCCGCTCAAGGGCGCGCCGGTCACGTATCAGGTGGGGTCGAAGCAGTACGTAGCGGTACAAACGAGCGGGCGTCACCTGCACCCGGTGAAGTTCGACAACCTCGAGAACTCGTCGTACCTCTTCGTGTTCGCGGTGAACTAGGGGCGAACACCAACAAGGGCTATGGGCTCTGGGCGATAGGCTCTAGGCAGATCACACGGGTCACACTGCCAATCTTCAGTGTGAAACGCGTGATAGGCCCAGGGCCAATCGCCTAGCGCCTACCGCCCCTACGCTTCGTCGGTCCTGTCCTCCGTGTTTGAACTCCGTGTCCTCAGTGGTAGAGCTTTTTCGTGACCGACGACAGCCCTACTCGGTCGTTGCGTGCGCGCGCGGTGCGGACCCGGCTGTCACTTCAAACGTGAACCGAAGAGCGGGAATGATGTTGCCCGGATGGTCATCCGCGTAGGTAAGTTGCGGCTGCCTGTAGAGTTGCTGCGGTTCTGTCGCGGGCCCCTGATAGATGCCGGGATAAAGATCGATCAAGTGCGGGCCTACCTCGCCCGCCGCGATGAAGTTGATCACGACATCGCCCTGGCTGTTGAAGCCGCAGGCGTACCCCATGTAGGCGTTGTCGTAGGTCGCGACGTAGATGTTGTCGTACTCGGTCCAGCCGACACCCTTCAAGTGAATCGACACCGGCGTTCCAGCCGGACCCGACATCGGTGTCATCTCGACGATGCTGGTTTCGATGGCGAAGTGCGTCCGCGCGAGAAGCGTGTCGCCTTTCCGCAGCGCCACGCCGTGGAGACCGCCAAGGTCCAATGGAATCGTGACCGCTCGCTCGATGCGTCCATCGGCACCGACTTCGATGTCACCGAGCGAGTGCTCCTCGGGCGCGAAGCCGTTGCCGCTGACGCGACTCCCGACCGATGTCTGCCATGAGAGCGCCAAGCGTTCGCCTGGCGTGAATCCCTTCCCTCTAAGCACAGCGCGCGTGCCAACCGGCCCCTGCGACGGCTCGAAGGTCAGCCCGGCGCCCGCCACGTTGAGCTCCGGATCAGGAATCGGCTGCGGTTTGTACGGTTCCGCGTACGCGTCGGTCTTGTGGCCGCCGGTTGTCGTACGGAAGGTGAACTGAGGGCGAGGCAGGTCGGCAACGGGCGACTGTTCGTAGTTCAAATACGCCTGCGCCTGCCAGCCCGTATAGAGCTTGACGGTGTGATCCCCTTCCGGTCCTGCCGCGCGAAACCTGGCCACTGCCGATCCGCGCGTTCCTGCCGCTGTGACAAAGCCAAGCTGCTGGTTGTCCCAGTTCACGACCCAGGTGCTCTCCATCGTCCGCCAGCCGAGGCCAGTGATTTTGAGCGACAAGGGCGTGCCCACTGGTCCGGAGGTCGGACTCAGCACGAAGGTCTGTGTGACGTTGATGCCGTTCTGAGCGACCGGCTTGTCATCCACGAGCGCCGTCACTTCGTGCACGCCACCGAAGTCTTCGGGGATCACGAACTGTGCGTCGAGACGACCCCCGCCGTCCACCGTGAACTGTCCGAGCTTCGTCGTCGATTCCGAGTATTTCTTGCCGCGAAAGTGGTAGTAGTCCTCGATCACCCAGCCGCCCGAGACCGTTCCCCAGGACAGGGCAACTGTCTTGCCGGGAGGAAGTCCAGCGGCGGTTGCGCGCACCGAGCCGCCGACAACGGCTGGCTTTTCATAGGCAAGGTCGAGTAGTTGGAGGCCCGTCTGCGGTGGGGCAGACGCGGATTGGCTTGTGGTGTCCGCGCGCGCAGGATTGACGGGCGGAGCGCAGCCAGCGCACGCCGCGACAAGTCCGGTCGCAACGCACAGGCGAAAGCGCGACGCACTTTTCATGAGATGGAGGGCCGAACACCCTGCTACTGAACGATGGTGACTTGCGAGGCCTGGACCTCGAACGGCTTGAACTCGCCGGTGCGCCCTTGTGCATCCTTCGCGCTCACGGTGTACCGCACGATGCCAGTCGGCGCATCGTCTGGCACCATCCACTTCGCAACCCAGAACTCGCGTTCCGGTTGGCTGTCTGTCTGGCGATCGCGCATCGGCACATCGACGGTCTTGCCGGCGTAGGAGAGGTGCACGACAAGCTGCGTGGTTCGGTCGCGCTTCCCGGTTTCAGGATTCACGACCGTCATGCGGAAGCCAACCGGCTCGCCCCGCTTGAATTGGTTGTTCAAGATGCAGTTGCGGGCATTGCCAGGCGGGTAAAAGTAGACCACATCGCCGTAGACGATGAGCTTTTGTGACTGACCCGAGAGCGGCGAGCCGCCCAGCGCTGCCAGGAGCACGACAGTGGCGCCAGCAATGAGCTTGTTCACGAGGGAGAAGGTAGCCGAGTGAACGCCCGGTGTCCAGAGCCAACTTAGGGGTGATCTGCAAGCTGGGATGGGCGGTGGGCGGCAGGCGATGGGCCTTGCAGTGTGAAACGCGTGACTGGCCCAAAGCCTAGCGCCTGTAGCCTACCGCCTTACTTCTTCTTCAGCAGCGCCTGCCAGTTCACGATCACCTGCAGGGACGGTGGCGGCGCGCCTGGCTTGTCCACATACATCAGGAAGCGCTGGCCGTCGTGTGACACGGCGTACGGGAAACGGTGCCCAGGCCCGATGGGTCCTGCGATGCCTGGACGAAACAGGGGAGCGGGTTTGCCAGGCACGAACTTCGGCGTGCGCGAAATCGGAACGGACCACAGTGTCCGGTCTTGTGTGATGTAGAAGATCTCGTTGCCGTCGTGGCGCCAGCGGCCGTCGTTCCCGCCGTTGGTCGACACCTGCGAGCGGTCTCCGGTCCTTGGCCACGGCTCGACATAAATCTCATAGCGTCCGGACTCGTTGGAGGAATACGAGATGAAATGTCCGTCTGGTGAGAACTGCGTTTCGATCTCATTCGCCGGAGAGTTCAAGACGGCCGCACGCTTGCCTGGTTGGGCCGCGTCAAATCCGAGAACGTCGCCACTTCCGCTCGATAGCACCAGAACGAGAGACCCGTCGGGCGACCAGCTATTAGTAGTGCCCGCGTCTGGTGGGAGGTCGAACATCAGCGCCTCTGGCTGCGCTCCGCCAGTCGACTTCGAAAAGACAGCGTTTTCGCCCTGTCGGTT
>JBEBGB010001051.1:0-1640 GCA_040081675.1 Vicinamibacterales bacterium | reverse complement strand
GGTCCAGCCCCTTTCACGAGGCGGTACATCTCCACCTTCTGCGCTCCGTAGTCGATCGACAGGTACCCGGCTGGCTGAAAGAAGCGGATCTTTCTCACGCGGTCGCGGCTGATGCGGCTCGCGGTCAAATTCGCGATGCATCCGTTCGCGAATCGAAGCCGGGCGTTGGCAATATCCACTCGGCCGGTGAGCACGGGCACGCCCACCGCCTCGATCGACTCCACCTCCGACGCGACGAGCGACAGGACGACATCGAGATCGTGAATCATCAGATCGAAGACCACGTCGATGTCGAGGCTCCGCTCGGGGAACGTGCCGAGTCGATGCACTTCGATGAAACGCGGGTCGCGAAGCATGTGTCGTGCAGCCTCGACGGCAGGGTTGAACCGCTCGGTATGACCGACTGCCAGCGCGACTCCGGCGCTGGCGGCGGCGGCGATCATCGCGTCCGCCTCGTCGAGCGAGCGAGCCATCGGCTTCTCGACGAGCACGGCGACGCCCGCGTTCAGGAACGGGAGCGCCGTAGCCAGGTGCTGCTCCGTCGGTACGGCAATCGACACAGCGTCGACCTGTCCGATCAGTTCGTTGGCCGTGTACACGGCGCGCGTGTTGTTTGCGGCGGCAATCTCGTCGGCACGTGCGTGATTGGTGTCCGCCACAGCGACCAAATCGACCGCTGGCAGCGACGCCAGAATCCGCGCGTGATGCTTCCCGAGGTGGCCAACTCCGACGACTGCGACACGCATGCTCATGACTGTGCTTGACTGTCCGTTGAGGATACCCGACGACCCACGATGGCGATGCCCGCGTCATCGGCGGCGCTGATGACGCCGTCTCCATCGATCATAAGTGTCTTGCCTGCATCGACCGAGAGAGTGCTCGCGCCAACGGCCTGCATGGCTCGAATCGTCGCCGCGCCGACCACGGGCACGTCAAATCGCATGTCCTGATTCGGCTTGGCAACCTTGACGATTGTGACGCCGCGACCGGCCAGTTGTCCGGCCCGCGCAATCACCTGGTCCGTGCCTTCCATGGCCTCTATGGCGACGACGGCAGACGACTTGACGGCGATTGTTTGACCGATATCGAGGCCAGCAATGGCATCTGCGATTCGGTAGCCAAAGCTCAAATCCTGGCGCTCTTCTTCTCCAGGCGCCCGCTTGGTCAGGGTTCCCTCGCGTGCGAGCAGCGGTGCGAGGAACGTCGTCGAATCGATCAACTCGATGCCGTGATCGCGCAGTACGTCAGCCACACCCGCAATGATCGCGTCGGTGTTCCTGGTCTTGATCCGCATCAACAGCCCGACGGCCGTCAGGTCTGGCACGATGTCCGAAAACAGCTTCGTATGCTTGACCTGACCAGCCATGACCGCCTGGGTCACGCCGGCCTTCTCGAGCACCTTGATCCAGGTTCCGAGCTGGCCGAGCGAAATGCGGTGGATCGGCGCAACCGGTGCACGCGCGGCTTCGGCTTCCAGTTCGGGAAATGCTTCTTCCTTGAGCGCGACGATGGTCACCTGGTGACCGGCGGCGCGGGCGGCCTCGAGGACGAGAAAGGGAAACCGGCCGTTGCCGGCAACGAGTCCGAGGTGCACGCTACTCGTCCGAGGGCACGTCCTCGGTACGGCGCGTGGCACGCCG
>JBEBGB010001050.1:0-1642 GCA_040081675.1 Vicinamibacterales bacterium | reverse complement strand
CCCTTGCGATTGAAGACCAGATCGCCGACCAGCCCGGAATAGAACCCGCCGCTGTCGACAAGCCTTGACGATTCCGGCGATGACGCTTCGGCAAGCCGATCCTGGTCGTAGTTCTCCGTAATAGCGCCGTTGAAGTCGAGCGTCCGCGTCAGGTCGGTCCGCTTGGTCGCACCGCCAAACACCGCTCGGTAGGGACGACGGGCGGTCGTCTCGGTACCCTCGTCGGCTTGTCTGCGCTGCTTCTCCTTCTCGCGGCTCTTCTCATCCCGAGTCGTCGAGCCTTGGCCCTTCGTCGCGGGCTCCGCAGCGTCAAAACCGTTCTGTGCCAGAGCCGGGCTGGCCATGACTGCACACAACAGCACGGTGACGATGACCGGAGATAAGGGCAAGCGGGGTGTCATTACAGAACGTCATCGGACCCGCGCGTCACCTGGATTAGATCGCGCGGCGCACAATCTGCGATGGTCGTCGATGAGTAATCCAGATTAGCAGGAAAGATCGGGCACTCGAGGGTCCTGCGCCATCGGCTCTCGAGTTCGTGCGCCAAAGTGTAACGCTCGGCTGCTTCCCGAACGATGACGCTGCGAGCGGTGCCGAGCATCACGATGCACCGTCGTGGGGGTTATCACTTCAACGCTCGACACACTCCCGAAGCGCATCGATCTGTGACTGCTGCCAGCGGCGCCGCCCGAACCGCCGGATGAGCGACAGCGGCCGTTGCTGCTTCCATCCGGTGTCGCCTTCCATGAGATGAAAGCCATAGATGCCGAAGCACGACGGCCGCGTCGTTCCCTGCGAGTCTCGCGCGTACAGGATCTTGATGTCGTCGTGAAGTTCCGGATGTTCCAGATAGGTCCGCTGCGCCATGCGCGGGCCGGTCCGGTACATCGTATCCATGACCGGCTTCTCTTCCTCGCGGGTCAACGACAGCAACTCGGCCGACGGCGCATTCAACAACGATGGATCAGTGGCAACCCGATCGATGTTGTCCGCATAGGCCCGCAGAAACGGATGTCCGGGCGCTGCGGCAAACGCATACTGACCAATCAGCTCGATCGAGCCGTAACTGCGGATGAAGTGCGCGTCTGCGACGTTCTCGAACGGAAACACGCAGCGGTGTGCACGCAAGGGCTCGAGGGAACGCACGAGCATGACGTCCAGGTCGAGATAGAACCCGCCAAGTTGATGAACCGCGAGAATCCGAAACAGATCAGTCTTGGAAATGAGCGAGAGCGATTCGTACGACCTGCGATACTCGGGATAGTGGCGGCTCACGAACTCCGACATCTCGGTGTCGGTAAAGAGCAACACCTCGAAGTCAGGATTCAGGGCGCGAATGGACTGCTGACACCGCCGATAGCGTGCGGGAACGCTCTGTGTTTTCCAGGTCTGAATGACCCTGGCTGGAATTGGCAAACGATCGTTCATGGACTCGCTCAACGGGTCGGCGCCGACTTCAGCCGGGATGGGGAAGGTGCGGATAGATGAAGCGCAGCGCCAGCGTGTACAGCACCGCAAAACAGACGAAGAGCAGCAGCGCCGCTTTCAGGCCTCTCGTGACGCTGCGCGCACGCGCCGATAAGATCGGAATGGCGACCAGCGCGACGAGGATTGACTGAATTAGAACGCTGCGCATCCCACT
>JBEBGB010001049.1:0-1649 GCA_040081675.1 Vicinamibacterales bacterium | reverse complement strand
GGAACGGCCGGATCGCCTTCGGCCTTGTTGTAGTTCGTTCGAATGAAGTACACGGGCACGCCCGCCTCAATCGATCCGCTGATGATGGAGTCGAGCGACCGGCCGTTGATCGTCGCGTTCGTATCTTCACCGTCGGAGAAGATCAGCAGTAGATTGCCCGACGCGTCGAGGTAGTTGAATGCCTTGAAGAGCGCCACGGCCTCGTCGATACCCTTGGCGATCAAGGTCCGCTGGTCGGGAAACGACGAAAATTCGTGCGGTTCGCCGATGAGTGAGAGGCTCACCAGCAGGTTCTCGTAGTCGTTGGTGAACGGCGTGACCACGTACGCATCCGCACCGAACTCGACCAGCGCGAGCAGGTCGCGGTAGGGACCGGACATGCGCATCTGCACGAAGCGCTCGGCGGCCGACACGGTCGTCAAGAAGGCGTTCGACTCCGCGTCGCCACGCTGGGCCAGACGCTCGGTCTTGAACGGACTGCTCATGCTGTTGGACGCGTCGATCATGAGGCAAATGCGCCTGCCGGGGTACGACGCTTCGCGTCGCACGAGCGAGGTGTAGGGATCGGCAAGCGACAGCGCCAGAAACGGGACGCCGACCAGCGCGATGAGCAGCGGAATGTGCGTGAAGTTGGCAGCCGCTGCCCAACGCATGACCGGCAGAACCGCCGGCACGGTCACCGTGTGGCGACCCCGGCGTCGTGGCAGCAGAAGCCCGGCCACCAGGATGAGCGCGCCAAAGGCAACCAGCGACACGATGAGCAGGCGCGCGTCGCTGCGGTGCCAGTACTCCAGGTCGCGTAACTGCAGCAGGCGCCAGTCGCCGAAGAGTTCCGTCGATATCCGCCTCAGGCCGTCAGCCACGTCCTGACCCATAGCCAAGACTCGGTTCCTTCGTCGCGACTTCGTGCCTTCGTGGCTTCTTGGGCATGCGCAGACGGGCAGGAGGATTCCGCCTCGGAGGAAACTCGATGCGCGGTCCCTTACGGATTGGGCGGACGAACGACGAATGCCGCCAGACCTGACGTGGTGATTTCCTCGCCTTCACGCAGCGCGGAAATCGTCCAGAAGTAGGTGCCGGGATCGAGCTTGAGGTCCGCCGGGCTCGTGAACGAGTTCGTTGGGATGTGATCCAGCCGCCAGATGAGCGTGTCGACTTCGTTCCAGATACCGACGCTGTACTGGTCGGCGCCGGGAACCGCCGTCCACTCGAAACGCGACGGCAGGCTGCCTTGCGAGTCGCGCGCGGGAATCAGGTGATCGAGCCGCGGCGCTCGCGAGCCCCCACCCTGAATCTGCCGCTCGATGGCGCCCGCTCCCCGCACATTGGGGTTGACGGTCGTTTGACCTGAATGAGCACACGCCAGTTCCAGCGACACCAGAAACGCCGCAGATGCGAACCACACCAACCGCCGGAGCTGTTCAGAAGTCACGAGTCAGTCCCCTCCCATGCCGGTATTGTAGTGTCCAGCGTCCGATATTCTAGGATGTCTTCCGGGCGGGGCATCCCGCCTCGCTGCGTTGCTCATCGTTCACTTATGCCCAATAAGCTCGCTCTTCGCGCCTTGCGATCCGGGCGCCGCGCTCCGGAAGCCATGTCCTAGCATATCGAACGCGGGACACTCGTCGCTCGGAGATACAATGCGTTAC
>JBEBGB010000023.1:0-23489 GCA_040081675.1 Vicinamibacterales bacterium | reverse complement strand
CACGCCGAACCGCACGATTGTACCGAAGTCGCCCAGCGCCAAGACGCACGACATAATCAGGTCGTGCCAACGATTGCTTCCGTCAACACCTCCCTGGGCGGCGTGCCCAAGACCAGCGTCTTCGAAGCCTTCCTCTCAGACGAAGGCGTCAGCGGCGACGCTCACGCCGACACCAGCCACCACGGCGGACCAGACCGCGCCGTCGTGGTCTACTCGCTCGAAATCATCCGCGCACTGCAGCACGAAGGTCACCCCATCGCGCCGGGCACCACGGGCGAGAACCTCACCGTGTCAGGTCTCGATTGGGTATCCGTCACGCCCGGAACGCGGCTACGAGCCGGCGGCGCCCTGCTCGAAGTGACCAAGTACACGACGCCGTGCACCAAGATTGGTGGCTCGTTCCTCGACCGCGCGTTCATCCGGATCGGTCAGCAGCAGCACCCCGGTTGGAGCCGGGTGTGCGCGCGCGTCATCGAACCCGGCCTCGTGCGTCCCGGCGACCACGTCGAAGTGCTCACCACCGAGTGAAGGAGCGCGACAACGCGAGGTGCAAATGTGTCGGTGTCGCCAGGCTGCGAAACCGCTGACAGCCGGCCGATCGTGACAGGCACTGGTCGTGACACAATCTCAGTCGCCGATGAGCCCCACACCCTCCCGCGCGCTTCCCACCAACATCGACGACGTGATTGCACGCCTGGACGGAATCGTGCAGGACGCGATCGTTACAGGAAGCCGGCTCGGATACTTCGGCGCGCTCTATAACCGCGTGACCATCGCCGTGAGAGCGGGCGTTCGTGCGCGCGCATTTGACGACAACGCCCGCATGGAACGGCTCGACGTCATCTTCGCCAACCGCTACATCGACGCCTACGACCGCCATATGCGCGGTGAGCAGCCGAGCCTGTCATGGCGGACATCGTTCGCCGCCGTCGAGCGACCCGACCTGAGCGTGCTGCAACACCTGCTCCTTGGCATGAACGCGCACATCAATCTCGACCTCGGGATTGCCGCAGCCACGGTGGCGCCGGGCACCCAACTCGATGCGCTGCACGGCGATTTCGACCGTATCAACGACGTTCTGGCGTCGCTGCTTCCGACGGTCGAGTCACAACTCCGCGAGATGTCGCCAAGGCTGGACAGGCTGTCGGCCCTGGCGCACGCGCACAATCGACTCGACGAACGCATCGGCAACTTCTCGATGGAAAAAGCGCGGGACGCAGCGTGGCGATTCGCACGACGACTGGGAAGCCTGGGGGACAATGCGACGCTGCGCAACTTGGACATCGCCGCCCGCGACGCCGTGACTTCCGCGCTGGCTCTCAAGATTCAGGAACCAGGGCCGTCCAGCGAACTGATGGGCGGTGCAGACTCCGCGGAGGTCGCCGCCCACATTCGCATCCTCGCGCGAGCGGACGCAGCCAATCGCATCGCCTGAGCGACGCGCGCGCCGCTTCTCGTGGCTAAAGAGTGCGTTTCAAAACTAGAGCCCTACCACGGAGGTCACGGAGACGAACGGAAGACACGGCTCATTTTGCTCGCATTCTCCGTGTTCTCGGTTCCGCTCTGTGTACTCTGTGGTAGAGCTTTTCGTCGTTTTGCAACCAGCTCTAAGAACCTTAACCGAACTTGGGTTTCTAGCCCTCAGTGAATGGTCGTCGACACTGCGCCACCCCGCGCGAGCGCCAGGACCCTGGTGATCATCTTCTCGAGTGTGCCTTTGTCGATGTCAAACGGCCCAGCAATGGCGGCGCCGAGCGTAATCTCGATCGCGACGACCACACCACCTTCGTCGTAGGGATTGACGATCCAACTGAGACCTCGCAGTGCCACCGGGTGCTCGTCGTCATCCGGATGCTTCAGTCGATGCATCTGCGTGAGCATCCCCTCGAGCATCAACCGCACATCATCGTCGGTCCACGACGCCGGCTGGCGGACGATGCCCTCGATGAGACGTGTGGCGGCGGTGTGTTCGCCGCGCAGCCAGATATCGACCGGAAATGCAGGATTCGTCACAAAAGGCAGTCCTCCAACGGATTCGCTACTCGTCGTTCAACGTGCGCGCGAGCGCAATCGGATCTGTCACGGGAGCACGGCACGCAAAATCGCGGCACACATAGGCAGCGGGCTCGCCGTCCCGCAGACCCAGCAACGCAAGAAACGGCGCGACGTTCACCAGTTCCTGCTGCACAGACAACGACAGTCCTAGCGTGATTGAAAATGGCCGATAGCGCAACGTTGCGACCTCGAGCAACGCGTCGGCCTTCGGTCCATCACCGACCACGACCACCTGGTCGAGACCGGACGCATGCGTGGCCAGCGCAGACGCCATCATGGGCACGGCGCGTCCAATCTGTTCGAGTCGCGGACCGTACAGCCTCAAGGTGCGTTCGATTTTGTCTGTCCACGCCGGTTCGGCGTGCAGGTGAGAGAGCACCATCAGGTTGAGCACCGAGACGGAACTCGCCGACGGCTCTGCCCCGTCGTAGTCTTCCTTCATCCGAACCAATACGGTGGGATCCTGCCCCGTCGTGCTGAACCAGCCGCCTGCACCTTCATCCCAGAACAGTTCGTCCTGACGCGCCTGCAAGGCAATGGCCCATTCGAGCCATCGACCACGCGGGTCGGCCTGGAACAGCTCGAGCAGTCCGAAGATCAGGTATGCATAGTCCTCGGCATAGCCGTCGATCTCGGCACGCCCATCGCGATAACGGCGTAGCAGCGTGCGCGACTCCGCACGCCACATCGTGTCGAAGATGAACGAGGCAGCACGTCTCGCCGCATCGAGATAGGGCGCAGCGGCAGAGTTGCCCTGTTCTGCCTGCGCACGAATCACACGTGCGGCGCGGGCGAAAGCCGCGATCATCAAGCCATTCCACGAGGTGAGCACCTTGTCGTCCAGATGCGGCCGTGGACGCGCCAACCGCGCCTGGAACAAGCGCAGGCGCGCGTCGTTCAGGACTTCGTTCACCGCACCAGGCGAGATGTTGAAGTCCTCGGCAAGATCTCCGATGGCACGCGCCACATAGAAGAGATTTTTGCCAACGAATTCCTGCTGCGGATCAACCGGCGCGTTTCCTTCAGCCACAATGCCGAAACGACGCGACACAAGCACCGCAGCGTCGCCGAGCAGTTCGTTCACTTCCTCCGCCCGCCAGAGATAGAACGCGCCCTCCATCTTGTGCGCGTTGCTGGCACCAGCGTCCTCCGGTGGGACGCTATCGGCATCCTCGGCGGAATAGAAGCCACCGCCCTCGCCCGTCATCTCGCGCATGACGTAGCGGAGCGTGTCTTCGGCCACGTCGAGATGAAACCGATCGCCAGACACCTGCGCACCTTCGAGGTACGCCAGCGTCAGTTGCGCCTGGTCGTACAGCATCTTCTCGAAGTGCGGCACTCGCCATGTGGGATCGACCGAGTAGCGATGGAAACCACCCCCGATGTGATCGCGCATGCCGCCCACCGCCATCGCGCGCAGCGTGCTGAGCACCATCTCTTTCGCGTCAGCATTGCCCGTGCGCGCGTGCTCGCGCAGCAGGAACAACAGCTCCGCAGGTCGAGGAAACTTGGGGGCGCTGCCAAAGCCGGCGTACTTCGCGTCGAACGCGCTTCGGAATTCCGACGCGATATGGGCAAGAACCTCCGGAGATGGCACTTCCGAAGCTGGAGCGGCCAGCGAGGCACCGCGCAGTTGCTCGGTCACCGAACCCGCGGACTCTTCGATCTTGTTGCGGTTCTCGGTCCACGAACGATGGAGCTGCTGCAGCACGTCGATGAAGCCCGGTCGATTCCACTTCGACGTCGGCGGAAAGTACGTGCCTCCGTAGAACGGCTTCAAGTCGGGCGTCAGCCACACGCTCATGGGCCATCCGCCCGATCCTGTCGTGCCCTGCACGAACGCCATGTAGACGCGATCGACGTCGGGTCGCTCTTCCCGATCGACCTTCACCGATACGAAGAACTCGTTCAACATCCGTGCGATGTCAGGATTCTCGAACGACTCATGCTCCATGACGTGGCACCAGTGACACGTCGAGTACCCAACCGAGAGAAAGATCGGCTTGTCTTCCGCGCGCGCACGTGCGAACGCTGCTTCTCCCCACGGATACCAGTCGACAGGGTTGGTGGCGTGCTGAAGCAGATACGGACTGCGTTCGTCCGCCAGGCGGTTCATGTCGCGATTATGACATGCGATAGAATCGCGCCCATGGTCGACGGCGGTGCGCAATCCCCGAAGCGAGTGGCTATGTTCGCGGCAGACGCTGCGCGCCGCGGTCGTCGGGAATACCGCGCCGAAGACGGGCATACGCAGCCGTGAACTCCACGCCGTAGAGCAGAATCACCGCCTGCCCATAGACCCACACCAGAAACACCACCACCGCGGCGATGGAGCCGTTCACCTGGGTGAAGCGTGTCATGTCGCGCATGTACCACGACAGAACCAGCAGCGCGCCCTTCCACATGACGCCGGTCAAGAACGCGCCCACCCACACGTCGCGAAAGCGAACCCGGGCGTTGGGCACGTAGTAGTAGATCAGCCCCACCACCAGAATGAACATGCCTGTCGTGGCATTGCGCAAGGCAAAGCCGCGCAGCACCATCAGCCATGGAAACTGCGAGAGCACGTTGGCAAACCACGTGGCGCCGATGAGTTGTGACGCACTCACCAGGAGCAGCGCCGCGACCAGCAGCGCGCCAGCAACGAGCAGCATGAGGAACGAGAACAGCTTCTGTCGCCAGTAACTGCGGTTCTTTTCCACTCGCCACGCGTAGTTGACCGCCGTGCTCAGCGCGCCGAAGAACCCGAGCGCACCCCACACCAGACCAATCGTGCCGGCAATGCCAAAACCGACCGTACTGGCGCGAAAGGCATCCAGTTGCTGCGTGATGAACTGGAACTGACTCGGAAAGAACCGCAGCACGAACTCCAGCACCTGGCCGCGATTGTGTTCGTCGGCCGTGACCGTGCCGAGGAATGCGAACGCGAGCATCGCGATCGGAAAGAGCGAGAGCAGGGCGTAGTAGGCGATCGACGCCGCATAGGTGAGATTGTCGCTTTGATAGAACCCGATCGCAGCGCGCCACAGCGACGCACCCGTCAACCTCGCAGTCTTGCGAGCCTGGCGGGCGATTGCGACCAGGGTCTTCACGGGCTGATTATGTCAGGCGACCGTCCGCTGCGTCCCACGCGGGACGCGTCACGACAAGATGGACGGGGCAGCCGGCGAGGTTGGTGCGGGCGCCGTGGGCGACGTCGCCGTCGGAGCCGTCCCGGCCGGTGTGCGAGGCGACTTGCCCGACTCGCGGATGTCGTGCTTCTTCATCTTGCTGTAGAGCGTCGGTCGATACAGACCGAGAATTTGCGCGGCCTCCTGCTTGTTGAAGTTCGTGCGCTGCAAGGTCTGCAGGATGGCCATCTTCTCGATCTCGGCCAGCGTGCGGTGCGGCGGGACCACGAACTCGGCAGACGCTCCGCTCTCTTCGCGGATCGACTCCGGCAGATCGCCGACACCAATCTCGCTGCCCTTCGTCACCAGCACGGCACGCTCGATGGCATTCTCGAGTTCGCGCACGTTGCCCGACCATCGGTTCCGGATGAGCAAGTGATACACACCAGGCGCCAACGACTTGACGTTCTTCTGATAGCGCGTCCGGAACTTCTCCAGGAAGTGGTCGCACAGGAGCGGAAGGTCTTCCGTCCGCTCGCGCAGCGGCGGCACCCGCAGCGTGATGGTATTGATGCGGAAGTACAGGTCCTCGCGAAGCCGGCCGTCGCGTAGCGCCGCGTCGAGGTCGATGTTGGTCGCGCAGATCAGCCGGAAGTCGACGTGCACGATGCGGTCGCTGCCAATCGGCCGATACTCTCGCTCCTGAAGCACGCGCAGCAGTTTGGTCTGCAGGTACGAGGGCATCTCGCCGATCTCGTCGAGCAGGAGCGACCCGCCCTCCGCCATCTCGAAGAGGCCTTCCTTATCAGTTCCTGCGCCCGTGAACGCACCCTTCTTGTAACCGAACAGCTCCGACTCGATGAGGTCCTTCGGAATCGCCGCGCAGTTGATCTTGATGAAGGGTCCCTTGGACCGCTTGCTGTTGTAGTGAATCGCGTTCGCGATCAGTTCCTTGCCCGTGCCGTTCTCGCCCTGAATGAGGATGTTCGCTTCGCTTGCCGCCACGCTTTCGATGAGTTCGAAGAGCTCATGCATCTTCTTGCTCTTGCCGATCACGTTCTGGAACTTGTACCGGTCCTGCAGCTTCTGCTTCAGCAGCTCGTTCTCGTCGATGAGAGACTTCTGCTTGATCGCCTTCTCGAGCTTGTCGAGCAGGCGTTCCGCGTCGATCGGCTTCTCGAGGAAGTCGAAGGCTCCGGCTTTGACCGCTTCAACAGACCGCGGGATGTTCCCCTGGCCGGTGATGACGATCACTTCGGCCTCGGGCTCCAGGAGCTTGAATTTGCGGACCAGATCGATGCCGTCGACATCGGGCAGCATCATGTCCGTGATCACGGCGTCCGGATGCCACGTCTTGAAGAGTTCTTCACCCCGAGTGCCGATGAGAGCCGTCCGCACGTCGTACCCGGCGTGCTCGAGGAGGATCTGCAGCCACTCGGTCATCGACGGCTCGTCGTCGATAGCCAGGACACGCTTCTTACGCTTCAGGCTCATGCATAGAAAGGGTCCCCGATCACGCGTCACAAGTCAATACACCTTCCGCACGAGTGTTCTTATTCGCTACAACAGCGGTCTGTCGAGCTAAGCCATAGTTGAGCCGAAAGTGCCTGTAATGTCAGACACTTGCGGACACAACTGGTCTGGGTTGCAGGATTGAGATATTTCGTTCGGGAAGTGTCAAATCTTCCCGTCTCAGGGTGCGTGCGATAATCCCGCCCATGTCCGAGCAGACACCACTGCGCCCACCAGCGAGGCCGATCACGCCGGTCAAGAGCGCGCTGACGCCGCTGAAAATGTCGACGGACCACCCGGACGACAAGGTCCCGTGTGAGCGCTGCGGCGCGGAGATGTACCGCATGCACGCCGTCTGGCGCTGCTCCGCCTGCGGCTACAAGACGGACTGCTGCGGCTGGTAGATGCAGGCCCTCGAGTCGCGCATCGTCACCTCTGACCCCACATTCAAGAGCAACGACGCGCGGCTGCGCGCGCTGGTCGCCGAGCTCGACTACCGCACGACGAAGGCCAGACAGGGCGGCGGCGGCAGGTACGTCGAGCGGCATCGAGCCCAGGGCAAGCTGCCGGTACGGGAGCGAATCGCCGCGCTGCTCGATCGCGGCACGCCGTTTCTCGAATTCTCGGCCCTCGCGGCTCACGGCATGTACGAGGACGAGGCGCCCGGTGCCGGCCTCGTCACCGGCGTCGGTCGCGTGTCCGGTCGGGAAGTCGCGATCGTGGCCAACGACGCCACGGTGAAGGGCGGCACCTATTACCCCATCACCGTCAAGAAGCACTTGCGCGCTCAGCAGATCGCGCTCGAGAACCGGCTGCCGTGCATCTACCTGGTCGACTCGGGCGGCGCGTTTCTGCCGATGCAGAGCGAGGTCTTCCCCGACCGCGAGCATTTCGGGCGCATCTTCTTCAACCAGGCGCGCATGTCCGCGGAACGCATCCCACAGATCGCGGTGGTGATGGGCAGCTGCACGGCGGGCGGCGCGTACGTGCCCGCGATGTCGGACGAAACGATCATCGTCAAGGGCACGGGCACGATCTTTCTCGGCGGACCACCGCTGGTGAAAGCCGCGACGGGCGAAGAAGTCACCGCGGAAGAACTGGGCGGAGCGGACGTGCACACGCGGTTGTCCGGCGTTGCCGACTACTTCGCCGAGGACGATGGGCACGCCCTGGAGCTGTGTCGCACGGTGGTATCGACCTTGACTGGCGTGAAGCGAACAGCGCCTGGCCTCATCGCCCCCGAGGACCCGCGATACGACCCGGCCGAGATCTACGGCATCGTGAACGCGGAGATGCGCGTGTCGTACGACGTGCGTGAAATCCTCGCGCGGATTGTGGATGGCTCACGCTTCGACGAATTCAAGGCACGGTACGGCGCCACGCTGGTGACCGGGTTCGCCTACATTCACGGCATGCCCGTCGGCATCGTCGCGAACAACGGCGTGCTGTTCTCCGAGTCCGCCCTGAAGGCCACGCACTTCATCGAGTTGTGCAATCTGCGCGGTATCCCGCTGGTATTTCTGCAGAACATCACCGGGTTCATCGTCGGTCGCGAGTACGAACGCGCGGGCATCGCCAAGGACGGCGCGAAGATGGTCCACGCGGTGGCCAATTCGGTGGTGCCGAAATTCACGGTCGTCATCGGTGGGTCGTTTGGAGCGGGCAATTACGGCATGTGCGGACGAGCGTACGACCCTCGCATGCTGTGGATGTGGCCCAATTCCCGCATTTCAGTAATGGGCGGCGCGCAGGCGGCCCACGTTCTCGCCACGGTCAAGCGCGATCAGCTCACGCGCGAAGGCAAGCCCTTCTCGGACGAGGAGGAGCGAGCTCTCAAGGAACCGATCCTGTCGAAGTACGACACGGAAGGGTCGCCCTACTACTCCACTGCTCGCCTGTGGGACGACGGCATTCTCGATCCGGCGACGACGCGAGGAGCGTTGGCGCTCGGATTGTCTGCGGCTCTGAACGCACCGATAGCCGAGCCGCGCTTCGGCGTCTTCCGTATGTGAGTCGGGCCATGGCCTACGAGCATCTCACCACACAGCGTACCGGCAGCATCGAACGGCTGACGCTCAATCGACCAGCGGTCCGCAACGCGTTCAACGAAGTGATGCTCGCCGAACTGACCGCGTGGGCGAAGGAAACGGCCGGAGATCCAAGCGTCCGTGCGGTCGTGCTCAGCGGAGCGGGACACGTCTTCTGTGCAGGCGCCGACGCCGCGTGGATGGCGAAAACGATCGAAAAGAGCCAGGCCGAGAACGTCGCAGACGCGCGGTTGGCGGCCGAGATGTTCCGGGCTATCAACGAGCTGCCAGTGCCCGTGATCGCGCGCGTTCAGGGTGCGGCCATTGGCGGGGGCGCGGGACTCGCGGCGGTCTCCGACGTCGTCATCGCAGACGAGCACGCAATGTTTGGTTTCACCGAGGTGAAGCTCGGGATCATTCCAGCCGTCATCTCGCCCTTTGTGTTGGCCAAGATTGGCCGCTCGGCGGCGCGGGAGCTGTTCCTGACGGGTCGCCGTTGTACGGCACAGCACGCGCTCGACGTTGGCTTGGTCCACACGGTGGTTCCACTTGCCGACCTCGACGCGGCCGTGGACGCCGTGCTCCGAGAAGTGCTGAGCGCAGGGCCCGAGGCCATCGCTGCTGCCAAGCGACTCATCGCGCAGGTGCCATTCCTCGACGCGGAGGATGCCACCGCAGTGACAATCGAGGCTCTGGCCGAGCGGCGCGTGTCCGCGGAAGGTCAAGAAGGGCTGCGCGCCTTCCTGCAGAAGCGCAAGCCTGGATGGAACATCGCATGATCACGCGCCTGCTCATCGCCAATCGTGGCGAGATTGCCGTGCGCATCGCTCGCGCTTGTCGGGAGCTGGGCATCGAGAGCGTCGCCGTCTATTCAGACGCCGACGCGGACGCGGCGCACGTGGCGGCCACAGACCGAGCGGTCCGCATCGGACCGGCGCCGGCGGTGGATAGCTACTTGAACGTGGAGAGCATCCTCGCGGCGGCTCGCTCGTCCGAAGCGGACGCCGTGCATCCCGGATACGGTTTCCTCTCGGAAAATGCTGCGTTCGCGGCAGCATGCCGCGATGCCGGGCTCATCTTCGTCGGTCCACCAGCGAGCGTGATCGCGCGCATGGGATCAAAGATCGAAGCTCGGATACTCGCGGCAGCTGCAGGCGTGCCTGTCGTGCCAGGCTGCACGCCGGATGACCAGACAGATGCCGGCCTTTTGGCAGCGCTCGAGCAGGTTGGTCTTCCTGCGCTGATCAAAGCGTCAGCCGGTGGTGGCGGGCGCGGGATGCGTCGCGTGCTCGCCATGGCCGATGCGCTCGACGCGGTCCAATCCGCGCGACGCGAAGCCGCGGCCGCATTTCGCGATGGCACGCTCTATGTGGAACGGCTGATCGAACGACCGCACCACGTCGAAGTGCAGGTGATGGCCGATGCATCGGGCAACACGGTCCACGTGTTCGAGCGCGAGTGCTCTGTGCAGCGACGACACCAGAAAGTGATTGAAGAGAGTCCGTCACCAAATCTGACGCCGGAACTGCGGCGTCGTATCACGGACGCTGCCGTCCGCGCGGCGAAAGCCGCTGGATACTGCAATGCTGGCACCATCGAATTTCTGGTCGACCTCTCTGGCGGCACACGCGACGCGGCGCCGTTCTACTTTCTCGAGATGAACACGCGCCTGCAGGTCGAGCATCCGGTGACCGAACACATTGCCGGCGTGGACCTCGTGCATGCGCAACTGCACATCGCTTCTGGCGGATCGGTTCCGTGGACGCAGCCTGCGCTCACGCAACGCGGACATGCGATCGAAGCGCGCATATACGCGGAGGATCCGTCGCAGGGGTTCATTCCTCAGGCAGGACTCCTGCTGCTCTACCGCGAGCCCACGATGCCTGGCATCCGCATCGACTCGGGCTTTCGCGAAGGCGACCGCGTGTCGGTGCACTACGATGCCCTGCTCGCCAAGGTCATCGCCACTGCCGAAACTCGCGACACGGCCGTCGCCCGGCTCGTCCAGGCATTACGCCGCTTTCCCATACTGGGCATCCGGACGAACGTTCCCTTTCTCATTCGCATCCTCGAGAGCGACACGTTCCGTCGTGGCGCGGTTCATACCGGCTGGCTGGACGGAGAAGGAGCGGCGCTGGCGACCGCTGCCGCGGAAGCACCACCCGAATTCCTGCGTGCTGTCATCGACATGGCGGACCACCAGCAGGTCACCCGTAACAGCGGCGGCGCGCCGACCTCCACTGCCTCCGATCCGTGGAATGGCCTGGCGGGCTGGAGCGTTCGTTGAACAGTGGTCTCCGTATCCTCGCTGTGGGAGACCGCGAGTATCTCGTCGACGTAGACGGCCGTCAGCACATCGTCCATGTGGCGGGTGAGCCTGGCCATCGATGGATGCACTGGAACGGACACGTCTTTCAACGTCCATTCGAAGAGGTGCCAGTCACGCGAGCCAGACGCGCCGACGCGGACGCCCGTCAGTCGTTCACAGCGCCCATGCCGGCGACCGTTCTCAAAGTGGCCGTGGATGTTGGCACGTCGGTCCGCAAGGGCGACACCCTGGTTGTGCTCGAAGCGATGAAGATGGAGCTGCCGATTCGTGCCGAGGCTGACGCGAAAGTGAGCGCTGTTCGCTGCAAGCCAGGGGAACTGGTGCAAGCAGGCGCCGTGCTCGTGGAGCTCGAATAGGTGGACCCGCTCGAGGCTCTGCGCGGTCGCCACGTCACCATCGTTGAAGTGGGCCCTCGCGACGGCCTGCAGAACGAGTCGGCCCTCGTCTCGACCGAAGACAAGGTGACCTTCGTCGACAAGCTCAGTGCCGCAGGTCTGCCAGTCATCGAGGTGTCGGCGTTCGTGAACCCCACACGCGTGCCGCAGATGAGCGATGCGGCGAACGTGTTCGCCGGCATCGTTCGACGGCTAGGCACGCGCTACACGGCGCTGGTGCCCAACCTCGCGGGACTCGAGCACGCTGCTGCAGCCGGTCTCACCGAAATCGCGATCTTTGCGGCGGCGTCAGAGTCGTTCAGTCGCGCGAACATCAATCAGGGAATCGAGGCCTCGCTGGCCAGCTACGCCGCTGTGTGTGAGCGCGCGCATCAGATGGGCATGCGTGTGCGCGGCTATCTGTCGACGGCATTCGGGTGTCCCTATGAAGGCGCCGTCGCGGTCGACGTTGTGGTTGCGCTGAGTGCTCGCCTGATCGACCTGGGCGTGTTCGAAGTGGCGGTGAGCGACACGATTGGCGTCGCGCATCCAGGGCAAGTGGCCACCGTCCTTGACGCTATTCAACGACGCGTCGCACTGAATCAGATCGCGCTCCACTTTCACGACACGCGTGGCACAGCACTCGCCAACGTCCTGACTGCACTGCAATGCGGCGTGTCCACGTTCGATTCGTCGGCAGGCGGACTCGGGGGGTGCCCGTTCGCGCCAGGTGCGTCCGGAAATCTCGCGACCGAAGATCTGATCTACATGCTCAACGGGTTGGGCGCCACGACGAACGTGGATCTCGACCGTCTCGTCGACGCCTCCGATTTCATCGGCGCGCGAATCGACCACGCGCTGCCGTCGCGCTATGTCGCCGCCCTTCGCGCGCAACGCAAGCCGGGGTGATTGAAGGGCCGCGCGCGGCATCAGGTCGAAAAGCGCGGAGCCTAGCGCAACAAGTGCCCGACCGGAGACTCGCCCACTTCAGGAAGCGCGCCGTTCAGCGTGAAGTTGTTCTCCCAGATGGATCCGTTCACGTTCGTCCCGAAGTAGCGAACATTGTCACTGGACGTCGGGTCTGCGAACCCGTTCCACGACTGAGCGGCATTGCCGACACCAAGACCATTGCAGCTGCTCGGCGCTCCAGGAAACGCGTCGCCCTTCAGCTGGATGACGTATCCAGCACGCGTGACACTGTTGCTGGTGGACAAGTTTGGCGAGACGAATGCCACGGGACTGCCAGGCGGGGCCTGTCCCAGGGTCGTGAGGTTCGGTGCGTAGAAGCCACCGCCGCACGTCAGGGCAAACGTCAACTGCGCGCTGTGCAGCGCGCGAAGCGATCCAATCGCCGATGCCGCGCCAGCCGACTGACGAGCGACCAACATGCGAGGCAATGCGATGCTCGCCAGCACCCCGATGATCGCGCAGACAAACATGACGTCGATCAGAGCGAAGCCGTCCGCTGTTCGAGAGTCTTGACCGGGCCGTATGTGTTGCGAATGACTTCTCACGCTGTCAGCTCCTGTCGGTGTGATAGCAGGGCTTGTGCCGGACAGTACAGCCATGCACCGCGGCGCCATGATGCGCAAGACGCCGACTCGAGCAGCAGCGGCAGGTGACAGTTCGTGGCACCTGATGCCATCCCTGACACTTCACGTCAGTCGCGCGTCGGCATCCGGCGCCAACACTTGAATGGACCAGGTGCGCCGTACGATTCGGCGTGCTCGTCATTACTGTTTCGTCGTAATCTGCACCCAAACCATGTCACGCACGCTTCTTTCAACCTTCGCCGTCACCTTCGGCGCTGCGCTCGTCCTGACCGCGCAGACGCGAGTCACCGCTCCCGCCAACAAGTACACGCCCGCACAGGACGTGGAAATGGGACTGCAGGCCGCATCTGAAGTCCGGCAGCAGTTGCCACTCATGAAAGACGACGCGGTGACGTCCTACGTGGAGCGGCTCGGGACTCGGCTCACCGGCGTCATTCCACCAGAACTACAGCATTCAGAGTTCAAATACACATTCGAGACGGTGAACGTGCGCGACATCAACGCGTTCGCACTGCCAGGCGGACCGATGTTCGTCAATCGCGGCATGATCGACGCCGCCAGTAGCGAAGGTGAAGTGGTTGGCGTCATGGCGCATGAAGTCAGCCACGTGCTGCTCCGCCACGGCACCGCCCAGGCGAGCAAGGCGAGCCGCTACCAAATCGGTGCAGCCATCGGCGCAATTGCCGGCGCGGTGATCGGCGGGCGCACGGGCGGCGTGGTGAGTCAGGCCACGCAGTTCGGATTCGGGACCATGTTCCTGAAGTACGGCCGCGAGTACGAGAAGCAGGCCGACCTCCTGGGCGCGCAGCTCATGACGCGCGCAGGGTACGACGCGAAGGAAATGGCCAGCATGTTCCGCACTATCCAGAAGCAGGGCGGCTCCAACGGCCCCGAGTGGATGAGCGATCACCCCGATCCCGGCAACCGATCGGCCTACATCGAAAAGGAAGCGCAGTCGCTCCAGGTCTCGAGTCCTGTGACCGACCAATCGGGATTCGAGCGAGTGAAGGCGCATCTCAAGACGCTTCCTCAGGCACCGACATCGGAGGAAGTTGCGAAGTCACGGCCGGCGAAAACCGCAGACAGCAGCAGCGGCGGCAGCAACGACGCACCGCGAGGGACGCTGGGTCGCGTGGAACCACCGTCGGGCCGCTTCAAGGAGTACACCGAGGGGAATCTGTTCCGCATTGGCGTGCCAAGCAACTGGCGCGAGATGGCCGGCTCGGAAGCCGTGACGTTTGCGCCAAACGGCGCCTTCGGCCAGGTAAGCGGACAGAACGTGTTCACGCACGGTGTCGAGGTGGGCGTCTCGCGCAAGGAACGCCACGAACTGCCGGATGCGACGCAAGACTTCATTGCGGTGCTGACCCAATCGAACCGGCGGCTGATTCAGCAGTCCAGACCGAGGACTACCAGCGTCGCGGGACGTCAGGCGCTGCAGACAACGCTGCAGAACGTGTCGGACGCCACTGGACAGCCGGAGGTGATCCAACTGGTCACCACGCGGCTGCGAGACGGCACCCTCTTCTATCTTCTGGCTGTCGCGCCGGAAACCGACGCACGGACCTACGATTCGACCTTTCAGCAGATTGTGAGATCGATTCGTCTGAACGATTAGCAGCCGGGCTCGCGAGGCTGCCAGTGACCGTGCCCCAGGGCGACAAGACCGTCGCTCTTTCGCGCCGGGGGCACTTTCTTCACCGTGCGCCGGCGTCCCTTGAGAATATTTTTCTGACGGGCTAATCTGCGGGGCAATTGGAGCCGATACCCTCGACCATGGGACAGCAGGTGTGGGCCTTCTCGCGCAACGACGAACAGCTGGAGATCCGGCGCGGCTCGACCGCTGACGGCGTCCTGCTGAGCGTGACTGGCGACGGTCCTCCCAGAACCTACTTCTTCGACAGCGAGTCGCGCCTCGAGCAATTCCAGGCGGACTTCGAGAAGTTCCTCATCGGCACGGGCTGGCTGTTGCTTGGGTTCTCGCCTGAACGCCGGGCCGGCCTGGAGCGACGACACTTCAGCCGGCTCTTGACCGATCGGCGCCGGTGGTGGACCGACGGACTCCGCACGCCGCCTGAGCGCGAACGCGAAGAGCGGCTTCGCCGCATTCACCAACGGCGCTCCCGCTAGCTCGACGCACCAGCTACGCAAGTCGGCTTCGCGATTGCTGTCCGAACGTCGGAGGCTCGCCGATGCCAGTTACGTTGTCCCCGTCATCCGCCCGCCACGGCGTGTGGCAAGTCAGTGTCAATCGAACCGTCGTGGTCTGCTTCTCTGGACCTTCTGCACGAGAACAGGCCCGGCGGCGCAGCCGTGAGCTCGCGGCGCTGCTCAACGACACCGCCGTCGAACTGGACGAAATGCCAGGGGAGGCGACCACGCTCATCACGACACGCGGGTAAGAACTACATCCCCAGCGCGCAGGCACTACACACCACACACCCGGATGGTCCACTGAAGGCCGGGCTGGCGCACTGCGTCGAAGGCGGGCACACTAAAGACGCATGAGCGATCACGAGACTCTGGTGTTCACCGACGGCGCATCGAAGGGCAACCCGGGGCCCGGCGGTTGGGGCGCCATCATCGTCTCTCCAAGCGGGAGCGTCACCGAACTCGGCGGCGGCGCTGCGACAACAACCAACAACAAGATGGAACTGACCGGCGCCATTGAGGCGTTCGAGCACCTTCGCAGCGTCGATGGCCGAGTTGCCGTGTACACCGACTCCACCTACCTGATTCAAGGCATTCGCGAGTGGATTCACAACTGGAAGCGGCGCGGCTGGAAAACGGCAACCGGTTCCGATGTGATGAACCGCGAGCTGTGGGAAGTGCTGTCCGAGCTGACAACGAGGCGCGGTCCGCGCACGATCTCGTGGCACTACGTCCGCGGACATGTGGGCACGCCTGGCAACGAGCGGTGCGACGAGATTGCGGACGCGTTCGCCACCGCACAACCGGTAGCGTTGTACAACGGTCCGCTCAGCGAGTACACGGTTGCCGTGCACGATCTTCCGGATGACACCGATGTCCCTGCACGCAGCGCGTCCTCGGGCGGGAATCGAACGAAGGGTGTCCCCTATTCCTATCTGAGCATCGTGGACGGCAAGCCGATGCGGCACGCCACGTGGGCCGAGTGCGAGCAACGCGTGAAGGGACGCTCGGGCGCGCGCTTCAAGAAGGCCAGCAGCGCGGCAGACCAGGACGCCATTCTCCGCTCGTGGAGTTGTGGGCCCGAGGACGTGTAGAGACAAGGCGAACAGGAACAGGAAGGCCATGGGCTCTGGGCTTTAGGCTCTGGGCATTTCCTCCGGTCACACTGAGCTTCGCGTCTTCTCTCGCCTCGTCGGACCAAGCAGTGGACGGCCGATAAGAACAGTGAACATGACCAGCGAGCCGAACGCTTCCGCCCGCGTCCAGAGACCCCTCCGGGCTCGTGTTGCGCTCGGATTTGCGCTGCTCGTCGTTACAGTCGCATCCTCGCCAGGACGCGCGCAGACGCCTGGTGCCGCGTCCGCCGCAGCGACGCATCTGACCATCCCGTACCTTGCGAGTACGAAGGCGGGTGACATCGAGTTCGCCGCGGCGGAGTGCGATGTGGCGCAAAGCGGTGAGCAGATGACCTGTCGGTTCCGACAAGTCTTCGTCACCATCGCAAGCATCGACACAACCGCGTGCGTCATCACGTCCAACGGATACGAACAAACCTTCAGCCGCAACACACCGACGCACTGGCTCAGCGTCAGCGAGCCTTCCGGAGAGTGCGGCCTCGTCGAGTCGACGACGCTCGAGGATGGTGGCGGCACACGGTGGACGATGACGATCGAGACGAAGCCAACAAGGGGCAAAGATCGCGATGAGTGCCGCGCAGCAGAACGGCCCGCCGTTTACAGTTGGACCGACATCAAGCGGACATTGCCCTGCACGACCATTCAACCCGGCTCGATCGAGCGCTGACGACTGAAGAACCGCTGCTCGTGCCTCCATCGAATTTACAGGGAATCCGATCGGTCGTTTGACACGGTCACATCTCCGTGACTAGAGTCGGGACCATGTGGTTCCGCGCCGGTCAACGACGAGCCGTGAGCCGAGTGCTCGCGGCGCTGTTGACACTGGTCGTCTGCGGCGGTGCGCTCGATTGGGGCCACGCTGGCGGAGACGATGCGGACTGCGACCCGGTCTTCGTTGTTCACGACCACAACGCTCACCACATCTCCACGGCTCCGGCTCGAAGCACTCCGGCGTCAGACCACTGTTACATCTGCCACACCCTTCGGCTGTTCCACACGTCGCTCACGGCACGCGGTGCCATTGTCGTCGCGCCAGTTCGGCCCGCGTCGCTCTACCGACTTGACGCTCCTGCGGCACTCACGGTTGTCGGCGTCGCCCTTTCCTCGCGCGCGCCTCCACTCGCTCTGTAACGCCCGTTCCTGACCATCTCGGGGTACGTGTCTGCCCGCGCAACGTCGCGTGGGCCGTTGCAGAGGTTTATATGAAACATCCGCTCGCATTGCGCCATTGGTCTATCTGTGTCGGAGTCTTCGTGTTGTCGCATCTCGCGTGGGCTCACGTCGCTCACGCGCAGGGCCTTGGAGGTGCCGGCACGCTTCAGGGTGTCGTGAAGGATTCCACCGGCGGCGTCATGCAGGCCGTCGAAGTGTCTCTGAAGAATCCTGTGTCAGGATTCGCGCGGACTGTCGCGACCGATACGTCCGGCCACTACGTCTTCGGCAACCTGCCGCTGACGCCCTACCACCTGTCGATCGACGCACAAGGGTTTCAGCCACTCGAACGCGACGTCGAGGTGCGCTCCGCTGTGCCGATAACGCTCGACCTCACACTGGCGCTGGCTGGCACGTCGACCGCTGTCGACGTCGTCGGACACGCCGACGCGCTGCTCGAGCGCAACCCGAGCGCGCACACCGACATCGACCAGAGAACCATGGCGAAGCTGCCACTCGAATCGTCGGCAGGACTGAACCAGGTGATCACGCTCGCGGCGCCCGGCGTCGTTTCGGACTCCAATGGATTCTTCCATCCGATCGGCGACCATGCCCAGACGCAGTTCTCGATCGATAACCAGCCGGTGACCGATCAGCAAAGCCGCCTGTACTCGAACCAGATTTCGCCTGACGCCGTGCAGTCGATGGAGATCATCTCTGGCGTCGCACCAGCAGAGTACGGCGACAAGAGCAGCCTGGTCGTCCACATCGTGACCAAGTCGGGACTTGACGAGCCGAAGCCGACAGGCAGCCTCTCGCTCCAGTACGGCTCATTCAAGACGCCGACGGCTGCCTTGAACCTGGGTGTCGGATCGCATGGAATCGGCAACTTCCTTTCAGCGACCGGCATGCGCACCGATCGCTTCCTCGATTCGCCTGAGTTCCAGGCTACCCACGACACCGGCCACAGCGCGTCGTTCTTCGACCGATTCGATGCGCGCACGGGGCAGCTTGGTACGTTCCATCTGAACGTTCAGGCGGCACAGTCTGCTTTCGATGTACCGAACAGCCTCGATGCGGCCGTGCTCGGCCAGGCGCAGCATCAACAGATCAACACGTTCAACGTCGCACCAGGTTTCTCGCAGGTGCTTGGCACGAAGACACTGTTCACCGCCAATGCGTTCGTACGGCAGGACCATCTGACCTATTCGCCAAGCCCCGACCCGTTTGCCGACCAGCCGGGCACAGTCGGCCAGAGTCGAAAGCTGACGAACCTGGGTGTGAAAGCCGACCTGGCTTACGACGCGGGACATCACCATCTGAAAGTGGGCGGGAACATCACGGCTACGAAGCTGAACGAGCACTTCACCATCGGCTTCACCGATCCCTCGTTCAACTCGCCATGCGTGGCCGCGGATGGATCGCCGTCGGACGACACGGGGCTTCGTTCACCAGACCAGTGCGTCGGAAGCCTCCGCGTCAATCCGGCCTTCGATGCGAACCGCGTCGCGTTCGACCTCACGCGCGCCGGGGCACCGTTCGTGTACGACCAGACGGGCACCGTCAAACAGCAAGCGCTGTACGCGCAGGATGAACTCAGGGCAGGCAACCTTACGCTGCAGGCCGGGGTGCGGCTCGATCGCTACGACGGCCTGACGACCGCAACCTTGCTGCAGCCGCGAGCGGGCGTGTCGTATGCGCTTCCCTCCTCCAGCACCGTGTTGCGCGCGTCGTATGGGCGGACCATGGAGACGCCCTACAACGAAAACCTTCTGCTGTCGAGCGGCATCGGCGCCGAAACGCTGACTGGTTCTGCTACCGCGCCCCCTCCCGGGCGACGCAATCAGATCGAAGTCGGTGTGCAGCAAGGCATCGGCCGCTGGCTCGTGGGCGACGTCGGGTACTTCAACAAGCGAACCGATAACGCCTACGACTTCAATGTACTCTTCGACACGCCCATCTTCTTCCCGGTCGCGTGGGATCATTCACGCATCAACGGTGTGACCGGCAAGCTGAATCTCGTCGAACACCGCGGCCTCAGCGCTTTCGTTGTCATGGCACACACAAACGCCATCTATGCGCCACCTGGAGTTGGTGGCGTGCTTCTCGAGTCACCGTGCGAAGGAACTGGGTGCACCTTCCGCATCGACCACGATCAGAAGTTCAACGCGACCACCAATGTGCAGTACGCCTTTCCGAGAGCGCGGGGCGCCTGGGCTGCCGTGAGCTGGCGGTACGACTCGGGACTTGTGGCGAGTTCGATTGGCGATGTGCTCGATCTGTTGACGCTGACGCCGGCGCAGCAGGCAGCGGCTGGCGTGTCATGTGGCGGCGTCGCTGCCACGCCGACGGCTGGCATCACGGACTGCGCTCCAGATCGTATCGCCTCGAGTCGGCTCGTCGTCCCAGCAGCGGGAACGGGCGATCCGCTGAACAACCCATCTCGCGTCGCACCGCGAAATCTGTTCGACCTGGGCCTGGGCGTCGACAACCTGCTGCACACGGACAGACAGCGCCTGCGGCTACACGTGAGCGTGATCAACCTCACGAACCAAGACGCGTTGTACAACTTCCTGTCAACCTTCAGCGGCACGCACTTTGTGGCGCCGCGCACTTATCAGGTGCAGGTGAGCTGGGCGTTCTAGCCCCTCTTGCAGTGGCAGGTACGACCGGGCTGCTTCAGCTCGATCACGTAGAGACGGTCGGCGCCTGCCACGGCTTCGTTGTTGCCGGCGTGGTGACGGTGCCCAGGTTCCCGTTCACACGTTCGAGCGCGCCCTCCCAGTACTCGTCCCAATGATCGTGCGTGTAGATGCCTCCAACCTGCAGGCTTCTGGCCGTCAACATGATCCCGTCGTCGATCGTTTGCGCGTGCAGTGGCAGCGCAAGAGCGGTGAGCAGCGTGACGCAAGCGAAGATGTTCATACCGGGCCGAAACCTTAGCCCGTAGCGCGACACGCGACAATAATCGGGACCTATTAGTGGAAACGCACTATTGACAGCGAACGCGCCGCGACGCGCCGTCGAGTGCGGTTCGCTGGCGTTGTGCGGGGCTCGACGAATCCGTCGACGTCCGTCGCTACGGTCACTTGTGAGGTGAACGTTTGGATGTATCCTTTCGAATCCCTTTTTCAGGAGTCATGACCTGTGGCTGATGAGCCAACCGGGATCGATCGGCGGCGCTTCCTGGGCGACGCCACACGTGGCGCGGCTGGGCTCGTGGTGAGTGGCAACGCCACTGCGGACGCGTCACCGCTGGTCCATTCGCATGACGATGAGCACCAGACCGTCCCGTCCGATATCGCCCTTCGCGTGAAGGCGCTCGAGTCGCTCCTGATCGAAAAGGGCATGGTCGAGTCCGCGGCGCTCGACGAGATCGTCCAGACCTACGAGCACCGGATCGGTCCGCGCAACGGCGCGCGTGTCGTCGCACGCGCCTGGACCGATCCCGAATACAAACGTCATCTCATGACGGATGCGTCGTCTGCGATCGCCGAGCTGGGATATACCGGCGGGCAGGGCGAGCACATGGTGGTCGTGGAGAACACACCAAAGGTGCACAACCTGGTCGTCTGCACCCTGTGCTCCTGCTACCCCTGGCCAACCCTCGGTTTGCCTCCAGCTTGGTACAAGTCCTCCGGTTATCGCTCGCGCGCAGTAATCGACCCGCGCGGTGTGCTGCGCGAGTTCGGGATGGAGTTGTCGGAGGAAGTCGAAGTGCGCGTCTGGGACAGCACGTCGGACATCCGGTACCTCGTCCTGCCGCAGCGTCCACCTGGTACCGAGAGGATGTCAGCGGAAGAACTCGCCGAACTCGTCACGCGCGACTCGATGATCGGCGTCGGGCAGGTGCGCACGCCGGAAGCAGGTCGTCGATGAACGGCGTCCACGACATGGGTGGCATGCACGGGATGGGACCGATTGGGCATGACCCAGATCAGCCCGTCTTTCACGAACCCTGGGAAGGACGCGTGTGGGCGATGTTCCGCGCCACCGGTCCATACGGTCGCGGCATCTGGAAGAATTTTCGCTTCGAGCTCGAACAGATCGCTCCGTCCGAGTACCTGCGGATGCCGTACTACGAGCGATGGTTCACCGTGCTTGTGAATCGTCTCGTTCGCAGCGGCTACGTCACCCAGCAGGAACTGGCGACCGGGAAGGCCGATGCGTCAGTACCGAAGCCCGCGATTCCCCCTGCTCCATCGCCGGTGCCTGGCGCTGTTCCAGGTGCGACGCGGCTGAACGTGCCGGTTCGTGCGGGATATCGCCCGGGTCAGCAGGTACGTGCGAAAAACGTCCATCCCGAGGGGCACATACGGCTTCCGCGCTACGCTCGCGGGAAGCACGGTGTCGTGACGAAGGATCATGGCGTGTGGGCTCTGCAAGACACCACTCCAAGCGGAGCGCCGGTCGGTGGGCCACAGCACGTCTATACTGTGCGGTTCGCGGCGCGCGAGCTCTGGGGTCCTGCGGCGTCTCCGCGCGATGCCGTCTTCGTCGATCTGTGGGAAGACCATCTTGAGCGCCCCTGAGGCGCTCGCCACCGACTCGGCGCTGGATGCCCTGCCCTCGCTGCCACGAGACAGCGGCGAACCGGTTTTCGCCGAGCCGTGGCAGGCGCAAGCCTTCGCGCTGGCGGTGCGCCTGTCGGCTGATGGCCACTTCACCTGGAAGGAATGGACCGCCGCACTCGCCGACGAACTGGCTGCGGCTGTACGCCGCGGAGAGCCCGACGATGGGTCGCGGTATTACCACCATTGGGTGGCGGCGCTCGAGCGGCTCGTGACCGAGCGGGGATTGGCTGCAGCCCTGGCGCTCGACACACGAAAAGAAGCCTGGACCGAAGCGTATCGGAACACGCCGCATGGGCAGCCGGTCGAGTTGAAACAGACCGATTACCTCCGTACATCTCGCGTGTCAGTGATGCGGACTGACGGTCGCGAAGTGCAGATCGTTCAGCGCCGGGCGCACTTGTCCTACTGTCACGGAAGCTGCTGCTGCGGCGATGTCGAGCGTGGCTACGCACCAGTGCCTGTCGAAACGTTCAAGCAGGAATGGATGCGACGGCGTCTCAAGAAGACTGTGCACCTGACCAAGGGAGGCTGCCTCGGACCGTGCACGCTGGCGAACGTCGCGAGCCTGGTATTCGACGGTCACTCGGTGTGGTTTCACTCTGTGAACACACCTGATGTGGCTGCGCTGATCTTCGACTACATCGACGCGATGATTGCCACCGACGGTTACCTGCCTCCGCCACCGACGTTGGCGCGGCATGTGTTCCGTTTCTACGACTGGGAGCAACGCACGCCGAGGCCCTCTCCCCAGGTTCCCTGACGTGCTCGCCTCCCGATCGGAACGTCTTCGATCGAGTCAGATCGCCTGTCGTGACTCGAGCGCTATGGGACGTTGACGCGGACGGCGCTGACGTCGGTGTTGGTCATGAGCATCACGTTCTTCGCGTTGCCTTCGAAGCACGCGTACTCAATCGGCACGTAGTCCTTTGGTGCGCGTGCAAAGCCGTACCACGCGACCGTCCACGGTTGCGTGAAGACGTTCTCGTCGGTGATACGCGCTTCGTAGTGAATCGTGTTCGCGTCGATCGGCGTGTAGCGCTCCGTCACTCGATACGCATCACTGTGAGGAATGCCGTGCCCTCCGGCAAGCGATTCCGCCGGAAGGTCCCCGGCGTTCCCCTGCGAGCCGATGATCCAGTTGTTCTCGAAGTTGTTCGTGAAATTCGTCACGTCGACGACGAGCACGTTCCCTTCCCAATGACCACGCGACACGCCCAGAGCCTTGCGTATGTTCGGGTCGAGGGGTGGACGCCCGTCGAGCGGAATGATTCGAGACAGATGGCTCTGCTCGTAGAAGATGACGACATACCCGGGCTTCTGAAAGATTTGGTAGCCCACCACCACCTGGGGAACGGTGATTCTGGGTACGCCTGGCACGAGGCAGAGGACGCGTCCATCCAGGCGCTCGATCGTGCCTTGGTTCGCCATGATCTCCTTGCGCTTGGCGAACGCCTCCGGCCTCAGCGGAATCTTCCCGTCGGCGGGATCGACGCCCGCGGGACGGACGATGGCTCCT
>JBEBGB010001048.1:0-1651 GCA_040081675.1 Vicinamibacterales bacterium | reverse complement strand
AGCGTGGTGAGCGTCACGACGACTCGGATCGTCGCGCGACGCGAGTGGCGCGCACACGCTGCACAGCGAAGAACACGCGCTCGGGCGTCGCCGGGCTGTCGAAGGTGACGACATCGGCGTCGCCGAACGCGGCAACGGCCTCGCGAATCGCCTCACGCACCGAGATCGCCAGCATCAGCGGCGGCTCGCCCACCGCCTTGCTTCCGCCCACCACGCCCGCCTGCGCCGCGCCCGTGAGGAAGTTCACTTCGAACACGTCCGGCACTTCCGACCACGAAGGCAATTTGTAGGTCGACGCACTGCCCGTTGCAACACGCCCACGCTCGTCCCACAGCAGTTCCTCAATCGTCAGCCATCCCACGCCTTGGATGAAGCCTCCTTCGGTCTGCCCTCGGTCGACCACTGGAGACAGCGAATCACCGACGTCCTGGAGAATGTCGGTGCGCAGCAGTCGATAGGCGCCCGTGAAGCCGTCAATTTCGACTTCAGACACCGCCGCACCGTAGGCGTAGTAGTAGAACGGTCGTCCTCGTCCGGCCACCGAATCGAAATGAATGTCTGGCGTGCGATAGAAGCCCGTCGCGAAGAGCGCAACACGCCTCCTGTACGCAGCCTCGCAGAGGGCGGCGAAGGACAACGTCCGTTCGCCGGCGGAGATGGTCCCCGCATCGAACCGGATAGCAACGGGTTCGCACTCGAGGAGAGACGCGGCCACCTCGATCAGGCGTGCCTTGAGCTGGGCGCAGCCGTCCGCCACCGCGGCGCCGTTCAGATCTGTGCCGGCTGATGCTGCCGTGGCGGAGGTGTTTGGAACCTTGTCGGTGCGCGTCGACATGACCCGCACACTGGCGAGCGGAACGCCGAGGCCCTCGGCGGCCACTTGCTGAATCTTGGTGAAGAGTCCCTGGCCCATCTCGGTGCCGCCGTGATTCACTTGCACGGTCCCATCTCGATAGACCAACACGACGGCGCCAGCCTGGTTGAAGAGGGTGGCGGTAAACGAGATGCCGAACTTGACCGGAGTGATGGCGATGCCCCGCTTGACATGCGGGCTTCCCGCGTTGAACCGCGAGATCTCGACTCGGCGCTGATTGAACCCGCTGGTACCTTTCAGTTCCTGCCAGATGCGCTCGATTCGCTCGGCGCCGGTGACCCGTTGCCCGTAGTGGGTGACGTCGCCAGGCTGGTAGAAGTTGCGTTCGCGCACGACGTCGGCAGGCAACCCGAGACGCTGCGCTGCCTGAGCGAGGATCTCTTCGATGACGACCATCCCTTGCGGACCACCAAAGCCGCGGAATGCCGTCTGTGACGTCTTGTGAGTTCTGCAGACGCGTCCCTCCGCGTCGATTGCCGGGAGCCGGTACGCGTTATCGCAGTGAAACAGCGCTCGCCACATGATCGGGTCGGAGAGGTCGAGACTCCACCCACCATCCGAGTACAGCCTCACGCGAATGGCCGCGATTCGACCATCCGTACAGAACCCGGCGCTGTATCTGGCGAGGAACGGATGCCGTTTCCCCGTCAGCATCATGTCGAGTTGCCTGGTCAGGCACACGCTGACAGGACGCCGCGTCAGCCAGGCGCCGAGCGCTGCAATCGCCGCCCAGGCGTTGGCCTGCACTTCCTTGCCGCCAAAGGCGCCGCCCATGCG
>JBEBGB010001047.1:0-1657 GCA_040081675.1 Vicinamibacterales bacterium | reverse complement strand
CTCAGGTTGGTGGCGGCCCATGACGGCAGGGAGGGGGCGCTGACGATCCACCAGGACGCGGACCTCTACGCAGGCGTTCTCGGCGCGGGAGAGGGCACAAGGTTCGAGCTGCGTCCAGGGCGGCATGCCTGGGTCCAGGTGGTTCGCGGCGCGGTCACCCTGAATGGGGAATCCCTCAACCAAGGCGATGGGGCCGCCGTGAGCGAGGAGTCCGCGCTTGATCTGCAAGGTGGGCTGACGGGCGCCGCTTCGGGGAGCGCTGAGGCGGCTGAAATCCTCGTGTTCGACCTCGCATAGTAGCGCTCCAACATTCGTGTCGGGGCTCTCCACGGGCGGTTCAGACTCGCATTGGGCCCATTCGTCGCGGTCTCCGGCGGATCGTGGCCTCGGCGCCGCCGGACTCCGGTGTCAAGTGCCAGACCAGAGACAATTCCTGAAGAAAATAGGTTGATTTCCAGTGGCAACGGTCAGTACCAGATCATCGACCTGCGGCCGGGTGTCTACTCGATGACATTCACGTTGCCTGGGTTCTCTACGGTCAAGCGCGATGGAATCGAGCTGGCCGGGTCCTTCACCGCCACGGTCAATGCCGAGCTGCGGGTCGGGTCCCTGGAGGAAACGATTACGGTCACCGGCGATTCGCCGATCGTGGACGTGCAAAGCGTGGGACAGCAGCAGGTCCTGGGAAAAGACGTCATCGACAACATCCCGTCATCGCGTACGCACTTCAGCCTGGCCGCCATGATTCCGGCCATGAATACGAGCAATAGCTCTGATATCGGCGGCACTAATTCCATCTCATTGGTGTTCCTCACGGCGCACGGCGGCCGGTCGGCCGACCAGCGTGTGATGATCGACGGCCTCTCAACGCATAACGCGGAAGGCGCGGGGCAATACAGCGGGTATCTGCCGAACACGGGCAGCACTCAGGAGATCGCGATCGATTACGCCGGTGGTGGTGCCGAGATGCAGGGCTCCAACTACGACCAGGACCTGAAGAACCGTGGCCTGACGACGCCCAACGAGATCAGGAAGCTGTGGGACGTCAATCCCGGCGGCGGCGGTCCAGTCGTCCGCGACAAGGTGTGGTGGTATGGCGCCTATCGTTGGAACGGTGAAGACAACTATGCGGGCGGGTTCTTCAACAAGAACGCCGGCATCAAGGACATTTGGACCTACGAGCCGGATCCAACGAAGCGGACCGCCAACTGGCACGAGCAGAAGAGCCTCAATGCCCGCGTCACCTGGCAGCGACCTCCAGTATCCCTATACGGATTTCTCGACCCTTACGTGGACCTCTCCGGTGACGAGCCGGCTGCTCTTCGAGGCGGGCGCCTCCTACCACCCGGAGCGCTGGAGGAATACCAGCAACACCTGGGCGGCGGGCGAAGGTCCGCTTCGATCGCCAGACGATCTACTTCCCCGAGCAGCACCTGGGGTCAACGGTGTTCATTCCAGATCGCGACATTTCCTTCTCGAAGCTCGACTGGGTGGACTGGAAGGACTTCTCGCCCCGACTCGGTGCGGTCTACGACGTGTTCGGCAACGGCAAGACGGCCGTGGAACGACAGCTTCTACCCGGTCGGCGATCCGCGGCGCGGCAACTACGTGCCGGACTGCGATCTACGAAGCCCGCTGGGGAACGAGGAATGCGGCC
>JBEBGB010000266.1:0-6700 GCA_040081675.1 Vicinamibacterales bacterium | reverse complement strand
TGCCTGTCCCACGACGTGATCGCGCACGAGTTCGGACACGCCGTGTTGGACGGGCTCAAGCCTCTCTACGAGGAAACCGACGGTCCGGACCTCGCCGCCTTCCACGAGTTCTTTGGCGACGCCGTCGCCATGGCATCGGCGCTGACCTTGCGCGATCTCATCACGAAGTTGATGAGCAGACGCCGGGCGAAGAAGAGCCATGACAGTCTGAGCAGCCTGCGCTGGATCATCGACCTCATGGAAGAGTGGGGTTCGGCGTACGGCGATCGCTACATTCGCAGCGCGCGCAATCGCATGACGATGAAGAAGCTGCGCGGCAATTTCGAAGAGCACGATCGATCGCTCGTGCTGTCAGGTGCGGCCTACGACATCTTCCGGGCGATCTACACCTATCTGCGGCACCGCGAGACAGCGGCCGATGCGGTCATCCACGCCGCCGATCACACGAGCCGCCTGATCTTCCGCGCTGTCGACTATTGCCCGCCAGCGGGGCTCGACTTCCAGACCTACGCGACTGCCATGCTGCGTGCAGACGAAGTGGCCTATCCGGTCGACGACCGGGGCTACCGCGACATGGTGCGCAAGGTTCTGTCCCGCCGAGGCATCAAGCCTGCCCCGGGCCGCTCACTCAGCAGTGCCGACCTTCGCCCGCACGACGTCGAGCACGTGGCCGCCAGCGAGACAGATGCCTACATCTTCGTCGACCAGAATCGCGAGGCGCTGGGCATTCCGCGGGACGTCGACGTCCGGGTCGCCCGGGTGTTCAGGACACAAAAGGCAGGCGTCCGGGGTTCGTTCCCACCGCGCGAGATCGTGCTCGAGTTCGTGTGGCGTGAAGGAGTCCGGCTGCATGGCACTGGCCTCGGCGACCTGGTGGGCACGGCTGCTGACCTCTGGTGTGGTGGCACACTCGTGTTCGACAGCATCGGAAACATCCTGCACTACGCGCTCGCAGACGGGAACCAGAAGCGTCGCCGCTTGCTCGCCAGCTATCTGCGTTTCATGGTTCGAGAGGGATACTTCGACGACGAGACCGATGGTGCGCACGCCAGGCGGCGCGTTCGGGCCACCATTGGACCTGACGGCGCCCTGCACCTGAGGCGAAGTGCCGCGGCGCGTTGTGCGATCCGCCGACACGATTGATGGACGCTTGACGTTGATGAGGCTCCCCATGGATCGCAAGCACGCCGACGACGAGCTGCAACGGTTCTTCTTGTTGTCGCTCGACCTGCTCTGCGTGGCGGGATTCGACGGCTACTTCAAGCGAGTGAATCCCGCGTGGCAACGTGTGCTCGGACACAGCACCGACGAGCTCTTATCACGCCCCTATCTCGAGTTCGTTCACCCTGACGACCGCACACCGACGACGACGGAGGCTGGCAGCCTGTCTGGCGGCGGTCAGGTGATGGCCTTCGAGAACCGCTACCGCGCCAGAGACGGCAGCTACCGGTGGCTCGAATGGGCGGCCGTGCCGTACCAGGACGAGCAGGTGATCTACGCCGCAGCACGCGATGTCACAGAACGCAAGGAAGCCAAGGAAACCATCGCGAGATATTCGCGCGACCTCAAGGCGGCGAAGGCCGCGAACGTCGAGCACGAGTCGCAGTTCGCCCAGCTCGTGAGCCGACTGGAGGTGATGGACCTGCTGAATGTCGTGCAGGATTCGCTCAAGGCCTCGAGCGCGGCGCAGACCATCGAGATCGTGTCGGCTCAGCCAAACTGGGTGGAACTGCTCGCACCCTGCACGCGCGAAGCGGCGGAACAGATTCACCTGGTCGTCGCACGACTCGGCAGCGATCTGCCGACCGAGGTGCTCGACTCGGTCAGCTACGCGTTTCGCGAGCTGCTGCTGAATGCCGTCGAGTGGGGCGGCGAGCTGGACGCCAACCGGAGGGTGCGGATTTCATGCGTGCGCACGAACCGCATGCTCATGTACCGCATCGCCGACCCCGGCCAGGGTTTCAACTTCGATGATCTGGGCCACGCCGCCATCAGTCACAACGACCCAATCGAGCACATGCGGGTCCGCGAGGAGAAGCAACTCCGCGCTGGAGGCTTCGGCCTGCTGACGGTTCGCGCTCAGGTCGACGAGTTGGTCTACAACGAGAAACACAACGAAGTGATCTGTATCAAATACCTGGACGCCTGACCCGGCGCCGCCGATGACGATGGTCTCCGGAATGGCCTTCCTGGCCTCTCGACCTTCGACCGGCCCGCCCTGCCTGCCTTGCCAGCCCTGCCTGCCCTCGGCTTGTCTCGAGTCAGACAAGTTCCGCATTGCGCGTTTCCGGGATCCAGATCCAGAACACCGCCGCACAGAGATAGGCGAAGCCCGCGATGGCAAATGCGGCTCCGAAGCCACGCGCGGCCGCCAGCGAACCAACCAGGAACGGCGCCGCCGCACCCGCGACTCGACCGACGTTGTAGCAGACCCCAGCGGCTGTCGCGCGAACAGCCGTCGGGTACAGCTCCACGATGAGCGCGCCGAAGCCGCTGTAGAAGCCCGCCCCCGCGAACGACACAATCGGACCGAGCAGAAGCAGCAGCAATGGCGTCCGCAGGATGCCGTACAGCGGCAGCAGAACGGCTGTGGTCATCAAGAACAGGACGTAGGCACGCTTGCGACCGATGCCGTCCGCGATGTAGCCGAAGGAGACATAACCGAACCAGAGTCCCACCTGCATCGACAGCACGAAGAGCGACATGGTCGACGACGAGAGACCGACTCCTCCGCGCGCGGGCTCGAGTGCCAGGTACGCGGGCACCCAGCTGTTGAGTCCCCAATAGCCGAAGAGCGTGCACGCATTCATCAACGTGATGAAGAGCGTGAGTCTCGCAACGCCCGGTCCAAAGAGCGCGCTGAGCTGACCGCGTTCCTGCCGCTTGGACTCGAGCCAGATCGGCGGATCGACAATGGCGCGCCGCATCCATATCGTGACAAGCGCTGGCAGCACCCCGACGAAGAAGACGCCACGCCAGCCCCAGATCGGCAGCACGATCAGGTTCACGAGCGCCGCGAGCCCGTAGCCAACGGCCCACGCACTCTGAACAAAGGCCAGCGCCTTGCCACGATGTCTCGCGGGAAACGACTCCGAGACGAGCGCCGTGCCCGTCGCCCACTCCCCACCCATGCCAATACCGAGCAGCACGCGAAACACCGCCAGTTCCGCCGCCGACCGCGCGAAGCCGCAAGCGGCCGTGAAGATCGCGTAGATGAGAATCGCCGCCATCAGCGCGCGCCTGCGGCCGATCCGATCGGCAATGACGCCAAAGGCGACACCGCCGACGGCAGCCGAGAGCAAGGTGAGCGATCCAAGAATGCCGGCGACGCCGAGGGACAGGTGAAGCGTGGGATCTCTGATGAGCTCCGCGAGGACGATCGCGTAGAGCATGACGTCGAACGAATCGAGCATCCACCCGAGGAATGCGGCAACGAACGCACGGCGTGCTGGCCGGTCCGCGTCGAGCCACCACGCGAACGGACCCTCGTGCACCAAAGGCTCGGCCAGACGACGACTCACCTGGTCGACGCCACTGCCGCGCATGCCGCTTGCCAGCGAGCCTTCATCGCCGGCCGATCGACCTGCTTGCCTCGCAGATAGACCTGAGAAATGCGACGCGTGTTGCGAATGTCGTCCAGCGGGTTCGCGTCGAGCACGATGAAGTCTGCGCCCTTGCCAATGGCAAGCGTGCCCAGCCGATCATCAACCCTGATGAATTTGGCCGACACGCTTGTGGCAGCCGCAATGGCTTCGCTTGGGGTCATGCCGATCCAGTTGACGAAGGCTTCCATCTCCATATGGCTGCCCCATCCGATCACGCGCTGACCGCCCGCGTCGTGACTGCCCATGATGACCGTCGCGCCAGCCTTGCGCACCTGCACGGTGTTCTGCGACCACAGGCCGCCGTCGCGGGGGGCCGGCGCGCGCTTCTCGAAGGCACGCCCCCAGTTCTCGAGAAACCCCGGACACTTGAGCGCGGTGAGGAGCGGGTCGTTCAACCACTCGGGCCGCTGACCGGCCGCACGGGGCGCGCTGCCGCCCTGCAGTTCGGTCGTCAACGCGGCAATGTTCGAGAATCCCGGCCGTGCCTTGATGAGCCCCAGCACGTCCGCAGCGATCGGCGCGTCCTCGACCGTGTGGGTCGTCGCGTCGACACCGGCTGAAATGAGCTCCTTCCAATCCTTGTTCGTCTTGGTATGCGCGATGGTCCGCAGGCCGAGCCGATGGGCCTCTTCGATTGCGACGCGGTAGCTGTCGGGCCGGAAGTACGAAGGTTCCTTGCTCTGAGGATCCTGGAACCCCCAGCGGTCCTCGACCCACAGCTTCACGAGCGTCACGTGCTGCGACGCGAGTTCGCGAACCGCGTTCTTCGCGAGCCACGGGCTGACGACGGGATAGAAGGTCGTGCTCCGCGGGTTGCCGGTGCCCGGCCAGGCAAGGCCGCGACCGACCGTGAAGTACCGCGCGCCTGTAAACGAATCGCGCTCCGACTCCTCGCGCAGGTCGACGAAGGTCTTCGGATTGTCGCTGTAGCGGGCGTCGATGAACTCTGGCGTGTCGCTGCCGAGACTGTAGGTGAGGGCGTGCCCGGTAAAGGCGAAGCGGTCCAGATGGTCCAGCACCCTCGCTCGGGTGAAGTGGTCGGCGTCCTCCTTGTCCGCAACTTCGTCGAAGTACCCCAGATGACTGTGAGTATCGACAATGGCGGGCATCACGGTCTTGCCGGTCAGGTCGACATGCACGGCACCCGCAGGAACGCGAACCTCGCCGGATCGCCCGAACGCGGTAATCCGATTTCCCTCAACGACGAAGGTCCCACGCTCGACTGGCGCACTGCCGTCCCCGACAATGAGGCGGGCATTGTCGAAGGCCGTCGCCGGGCGCGTGGCCGGCTGCTGACCGTGCGCGGTTGAGTACAGTCCGGAGGCGAAGGCGCCGACGCTGGCAACTGCGAACGCAACCACCACTGGTGACCGATGCATGTGTCCTCCTGCTGACTGTTGACTACGACCCTCAGCGGCTGGCGTCAGCCAAGCGCAGAGCACACCCAAGCTTCACATCCAACTGACTTGGGTCACTCCAGAACCGCCTGATACACGAGGCTGCGCGACAAGCCGTGGATGGGCCTGGTCCTGCTGGTCTCCTGGTGTTGCACCATCCCGACAAACGCCAGGTCCTCGACCGGATCGATCCAGAACCAGGTGCCGAAAATGCCCCACCAACTGAAGGTGCCGGTGGACACCGAGTCGCCGGCCGCAGCAGCGTCCGTCACAACCTGAAAATCCATGCCCCACCCGGTGCCCGGCGGCATCGTCTCGAGTGCGACCCGATTCACGTGGTTGGTGCGCATCATCTCGACCGTCCGCGGCGCGAGCAGGCGGACGCCATTGGCCTGGCCGCCCTGCAGCAGCATGTCGCAGAACCGCGCGTAGTCCATCGCAGTCGAGAACAGACCACCACCACCTGACGGTCCGAGCGGCACGAGCGTCGGATCGCTGCGACCGGTGTCGGCTGCAAGCGTCGGTCCGACCCCCGTGTGGATCTGCGCGAGTCGTGCGAGCTTTTCCTTGGGCACGTAGAACGCGGTGTCCTTCATGCCGAGCGGCTCGAACACGCGCGTGCGGAGAAAGTCGCCGAACGACTGGCCGGAGAACTTCTCGACCAGATAACCCTGCACGTCGACGCCGATGCTGTAGGACCAGCGCGTGCCCGGCTGCGCCAGCAGTGGCATCTTCACCAGGCCGTCGATCATCGTCTGGAGCGGCGCGCGCGGGTTCATCACTCGTGCATCGATGATCATCTTGTCGACGGGATTATTGGCATTGAGCACGTACCCCAACCCGCCCGTGTGCGTCATCAACTCACGCATCGTCAGCGACCGGCGTGCGTCTTCCAGCTTCGGCGTACCGTCTTCGTTCTTGCCGATGTAGACCTTCAGCCGTGCGAACTCGGGAATGTAGCGCGAGACCGGATCGTCGAGCCGCCACTTGCCCTCTTCGTACAACAGCATCATCGCGACGCCAGTGACGGGTTTGGTCATGGACGCGATGCGGAAGATCGAGTCCTTTTGCAGAGGCTCGGTTTTCTGCGCGTCGAGACGGCCAACGCTGGCAAAGTGCGCCACTTTGCCGTGCCGCTCGAGCAGGGTGACCAGGCCTGCGACCTGACCGTCGTCGACGAGACGCTTCATGGCGGTATCAAGGCGCCGAAGGCGTTCGGACGAGATACCAACCGACTCCGGCGGCACAAGCGCGAGATCCCTCGTGGTCGAGGCACGAGCGGCGACGGCCTTCGCCGAGGCTGCGCCTGACGCCGCAGGCGTTTGGGCTGACGGCGTGCGCGCGAGCGCGACGACGGCCATCGCCGAAACGAACACAAGAACGAAGACACGACGGTTGCCAGTCATGAGCCACTCCGTTGGACCAGGCGCAAAGATCGAAGAACCAAAGACCGCGCGCTACATCGCCTCGAACGGCGCGCTAGTGTCGTGTCCCAGAAGTTCGTTGTTGCACCGAGGGCGGCGAGGCGCCCGGATCGCAAGGCGGGAAGAGCGAGTTTATTGGGCATAAATGAGCGATGAGCAACGCCGCGAGGCGGGATGCATCGCCGGCCGAATGCAAACGAACTTCTGGGACACGACACTAGCGTGCGCCAACTGTCGACGCTTCGGCTGCCGCGATCGTCGCGTCGGCATCAGC
>JBEBGB010001046.1:0-1658 GCA_040081675.1 Vicinamibacterales bacterium | reverse complement strand
ATCTCACTCGCGACGATTTCGACCTCTTCGACGCTGACGCCCCCCAAACGATTGCCGAGTTCACGCGGTTCAGCGCCACCCGCGGCCCAGCAATAACCACCGCGCGTCCTGACGTGCGAACCTTGAACGAGTCTCGCGATCTCCTGGCGGACGGCTCGGGCCGCGTGTTCGTGCTGTTTCTCGACCGGCCGCACGTCGACCGTGCAGCGGCCATGCGAATTCGCAAGCCACTGGTCGACTCGCTCGACCGCCTGATCGGCGCGGACGATCTGGTCGCGGTCATGACTCCGGACATGAATCCGCGAGATCTGACCTTCGTTCGGCGCGCGGCAAGTGTGGACAGCATGCTCGGTCAGCGATGGGGAACCCGTGACGAGGTGAATTTCACCGACCCTGTCGAGCAGATGTTCGCGGCGTGCTATCCAGGAATGACCTCGTCTGAACAAGGCGTTGCCCAGGAGATGATCCTGCGGCGTCGCGAACGGCAGACCCTCGACGCTCTCGACGCATTGATTCAGCGCCTGCGTGGCGTGCGCGAGGAGCGCAAGGCGGTCATCGCCATCTCGAACGGCTGGCGGTTGTTCACCCCGAATCCCTCGCTAGCCCGCATCGTCGACGGTCGGGTGCCGTCCGGTCGGCCCGTGACCGTCGATCCACGAAACGGCCGCCTCACCACAAATGGCTCGCCGGACACGGCCGGCGCGGGGGCCTGTGATGCCGAACGTCAGGCACTGGCCGCTCTCGACGAGCCGCCTCGATTTCGCCAGATCCTGGACGACGCCAATCGTGGGAACGTGTCGTTCTATCCGGTTGACCCTCGCGGTCTCGTAACGTTCGACGAAGACATCGTGCCGGCGGCCGGCGTCGGTGCGTTGCTCCTCAACCCCACGGTACCGATCGACCAGGATCTGCGTCGCCTTAGCGAGAGGCACGACAGCCTCCGGCTCATGGCCGACTCCACCGACGGCCTCGCCATCATCGAGAACTCGAATCTCGCAGCTGGTCTTCGTCGTGTCGCAGACGATCTGAGTACCTACTATCTGCTTGGCTATTACTCCACGACCAGGCTCGACGGAAAGTTTCACTCGATTCGTGTGCGGGTGAAGCGCCCCGGTATCCAAGTGCGCGCGCGGCGCGGCTACCTCGCTGCGAGGGCAGACGCGGTGACAACGGTCGCGCCAACGGCGTCGGCCAGCGGCGTGGCCGAGGCCGCCCTTGTGTCGTCTGCGATGGAGTCCCTTGGAGCAGCGGTCGGGGAGACCGCGTTGCGAGTCCGTGCAGCAGCCGCGTACACGCCGGCCGGCACGGTGGCGGTGTCGCTGGTGGCCGACGGAGCGCGAGGCAGTGGCGGCGGCAGCGAGTGGGCGCCTGGAGGCGAGGCCGATGCCATGGTCATCGATACTGCGGGGACGCAGGTCGCGCTGCAGCACGCGACGATCGCGCCTGGTACGACAGGGCTCCGCATCGTGATGACCGCTGCTGCGCTCCCGCCTGGTGAGTACGAGTTGCGTCTGAGAGAAAAAGGCGCGGGCAGCGCGGCAGCCTCGACCGCTTCAACGCGGTTTACCGTGAAGGCGGCGCCTGCAGGCACCGGAGCGGTCGTGTACCGCCGAGGACCGACGACTGGCAATCGTGACGTGCCCACCGCGGACTTGCGA
>JBEBGB010001045.1:0-1659 GCA_040081675.1 Vicinamibacterales bacterium | reverse complement strand
GCTATCAGCACCGGGATCGGTGCGCTGGCCGGCTGGGCGATCGACCGAGCGCACTCGAAGCCACACATTCGGTTCGATGCCCCGTACCCACGAACTGCGACGGTCCGAGCCGTCACGTTGCTCTCGAGGGGCCACGGCATGGCGATGGTTCTGTCGTTCTGATAGAAGTTGCTGCGCCTACATGAAGCATCTCCGATAGTCCAAGGAACGGCAATGCCATCCAAAACGTTCAGAGTCACCATCGTTCGGGAAGGTTCGACGTGCTTCATTCCACTGCCATTTGATCCGAAGGACGTCTTCGGCAAGGTGCGAGCGCCCGTCAAGGTCACACTGAACGGCTACACGTATCGCAGCACAGTCGCGAGCATGGGTGGTCCACCATTCATTCCTCTGAGGAAGTCGAATCGCGAGGCTGCGGGTCTGGAAGGTGGCGAGACCATTGACGTGCGCCTGGACCTGGACACTGAAAAGCGAGAGGTCGTTCCACCAGCAGATTTGCGTCGAGTGCTCGAGACGACGCCACGGGCACTCGAACATTGGAACAGGCTCAGCTACACGCACCAGCGCGAACACGTGGAAGCCATCGAAGGTGCGAAGAAGCCAGAAACGCGTGCCCGTCGAATCGAAGCCGCGATCCGGATGATCCAGTGAAGCGACTGGCGTTCTTGACAGCGTGACGTCGATGCGGCCCAATATCCGATGCGCCAGACGCGCAATTGGGACCGCAGTCACACAGATTTGGAGACACACGTGAGCGAGCAACTGACTCCGGAGAAGATTCTGCAAACGGGACTGGCGTTCTGGGCCTCGAAAAGCCTTTTGAGCGCCATCGAGATCGGTGTGTTCAGCGAGTTGTCGCGGGGTCCCGAGCACTTTGATTCCATCAGGGGGCGCCTCGGCTTGCACCCTCGCTCCGCGCGAGACTTCCTCGACACGCTGGTGGCGCTTGGGTTTCTGACTCGAAACAGCGATCACTACGCCAATACGCCCGAGACCGACCTGTTCCTCGATCGCAAGAAACCCTCCTATGTGGGCGGGATTCTCGAGATGGCCAATCATCGCCTCTATCCATTCTGGGGACATCTCACGGAGGCCCTTCGTACGGGAGCGCCGCAGAACGAGGTGCGGACGGGCGCGGCCGGTCTGTTCGAGACGCTCTACAGCGACCCCGCTCGCCTGAAGCAGTTCCTCGCCGCAATGACCGGCATCAGCCACGGTGCCAACATGACCATCGCCCGGGCGTACCCGTGGGCGAACCACCAGACGTTCGTCGACGTAGGCACCGCGCAGGGAGATCTCGCGGCGCAGATCGCGCTCGCCAACCCGCACCTGCACGGCCTTGGGTTTGACCTGCCGGAAGTGGCGCCGATCTTCGAGGAATACGTCGCGGCCGTCGGCGTCGCGGACCGGCTCACGTTTCAGCCGGGGGACTTTTTCAAGCAAGATCTTCCGAAGACCGACGTCGTGCTCATGGGGCACATCCTGCACGACTGGGACCTCCCCACGAAGAAGATGCTGATCAAGAAAGCGTTTGACGCCATCCCAGCCGGCGGCGCTCTCATCGTCTACGAGTCGATCATCGACGACGACCGATCGAAGAATGCGTTCGGCTTGATGATGAGCCTGAACATGCTCATCGAAACGCCCGCTGGTTTCGAC
>JBEBGB010000265.1:0-6707 GCA_040081675.1 Vicinamibacterales bacterium | reverse complement strand
GCGCGAGAAGACCGCGACGCCGCATTGAAGCGGGGTCGCGAGTACCTGCTCGAGGCGCAGAACATCGACGGCAGTTGGACGGAGACGACCCGTCCATCGGGCGGCGAGAGCTACGCCCAGCGCATCTCGACCACCGCGTGGGCGCTCATGGCGCTGCTGGCCTCGCCGTAGAAGACTCACCGCACGTCGAACCGCAGGCTCACGGTTTGCGGATTTGGACTCTTGTCGACGGTGTCGAAATTGTCCACCTCGAACGCGCGGCCGATCTGATTTCCGGCCACGTCCTCGAGAATGTCGAGTGCCGTCAACTGATAGGCTCCAGCGCGCCACGGCTCTTTCGGCGTGAAGGTCCAGCGCGTCTCGGCTCGCTCGACAGCGACGACGCCGTCGATGGACTGGCCATCACGGGCTACGCCGAGCGTGCGCATCAGCAAGCCATGATCGAGCGATTTCGGAAAACTCACGGCCATGGCGTCGCGGCTTCCGGCGGTGGGCGCCTCCAGTCGCCATTGTGACGTCGCGAGCGGCGACTCTTCGGGTTGTGTCACGCGGTATTGCCGGCGAAAGCCCTCCCGCAAGGGCTGGCCCTGTGCGTCACGCCACTCGGCACCCACGACAAGCGTTACCGTGCGTCCGGCTTCGAGCGGCCGCCCCATCTGCTGATTGGGCAGTATGCCGCGCTTGACGCGACCTGGATCGAAGAACACCGTGAAGCGCTGATGGTCCTGGCTCCAGAACTCGTAGTCGAGCGGCAGCACCGCACCTGGAATCTCCGTTCCGTCGTGATCGAGCAGCGTCAGATGTTCGATGCCGCTCTTGCGTCCCATCGGCGCCGAAAACTCGATGTACATCCTGAGCAAGTTGGCTGGCACCGTGTCCCCTGATGGATAGACGCGCGTCACGACCGTCGAGGGCGACACGGCCGCTGCGGGACGTCCGACCATCGCCGTCACGACGTGCGCCTCGTCTCCGTCCCACGATGGCACCGCGCCTGGATTGAATCGGACCTGATACTCGCGCCCAGGATCGAGCGGGAACTGCGGGGTGAACCTGATGGCACCGTCGGCAACGGCGTGCTCGCCGAGCATGGGCGGGCCGTCAGCATCCACCGCCACGCGAAGCAGGCTCGCCCACTCGTCCTTCGAGCGCGGGGAGGCGGCGAGGGCGCCGAGCACACGGCTCGACAATCCCGCCACCTCGATGTAGAACGCGGTGCCGTCAGAAGCGGTCGATAGTCGAATTGATGGGGAGGACGGTGCGGCTGGGACCGACGAACCAGCGCACCCGATAGAGGCCGCGAATAGGCTAGCGAGCAGCGATCGGAGAACGAGCGGGACGCGACGATCGCGACCGTCGCGACAATCGCCAAAGGGGCGGACGTCGCGTCCCATGGAAGTGGTCCAGGAGCTCGGCCGTCAGGGCAGTGGCAACACCTGCAGGTTCGCGCCGCCGGCCGCGTTGCGGGCGATGACGATGGTGCGCTGATCGTCCAGCTTGTCCATCTGCTCGATGCCCATCATGCTGGCGACCTTCTCGAACGGCACGCCGCCGGTCTCGCTCGTCACGGGCGCCGTAATCGGCGCGGCCTTGGCGAACGTGCTCGTGGGAATCTTCATCACGCCGCGGCTGTTGTTCGTCGTGAGCAAGTACTCCTGCCCGCCCTTCGAGTAGACGATCATGTCGAGGACGCGGTTACCCGCACCGAACTCGGCGATGGTGGTGCCGCGCACCTTGCCGCCCGGCTTGAGGTCCGCGATCGGAAACTTCACGAGCGGCGTGCAGGTGTAGCCCGCCAGCAGGTACGACTTGTTCTCGATCGTGAACGGCACGAAGGCGTTGACGGGCGACCGGGTTTCGAGAGCCTGGTGATTGCCGTGGTAGATCTCGACGCTCGTACCGGTGTCGACGCTCGCGAAGGGATACGGGATGGCGCGGAGCTTCGACGCGAACTCCTCATTCGACAGACCAGCAACCCAGAGACGCCCCTCTGCGAACGCCATATCGGTGACGACCTGCGTCCGCGGACTGCGCGCGCCAGGCGCGGCCGCCGGCGCGTTGCCGATGTCCGCCCTCTGGAACTTCAGTGACGGCAATGTGACAGCCTCGAGCTTGCCGGCCCCATCGATCCGGAAGAGCGTGGGCGCAGCGCCCGCGCCCTGCCCGCGCATCACCGACACGAAGGCATTCTTCGTGCGCGGGTGCACAGCAAGGTCAGTGATCTGAATCTCGCGCACGCCGGTGCCCAGTAGCGCTGCGAGCTTTGCGTCCAGCCCGTCGAGCGTGGCAGCGCCGGGCGCACCGCCGTTGGCTTGCGCGCCGAGGTCGAGCGCGAACACGGCCGCGCTCAGGTTGTCGGCGGCAAAGAGCGTCCCATCTGGGCCGAACGCCAAGGGTCCAATCGAGGACATGGCCGGGCCCTGTCCCGTCTGCGTCGCCTGGCGAGCCGACGAGGGCGCCCAGGAGGTCAGCACCACGAGAGCGACGAGAATCCAGAACTTCGTGTCACGCATCGAGCACCTCTTTCCTAAGAGCCCTGACGCCCCTGAAAACCATGAAGCGTCAGCCATGAAACAACCGCCATACAACCGCCATACATTAGCGCAGAACGATCGCGCCGGCGCCGCATTTCAAGAGGACGATGGGAAGCGTCGTACTAGTGACCTGGGCCTGCTTCTCTTTGTTACGATCACGTTCATGACCTCATGGTTCGACTGGCTGCGTCGGCAGGCGCAGGGGGCATCGCCCGAAAGCGGCGACACGGACACGGTCCGTCGCATCGCGTCTGAATTGGACAAGCTGGAGCCGGACCGGGCGAGGTTTCTGGCCGCCTTCGCCTACGTGCTCAGCCGGGTAGCGGGAGCCGACATGCATATCAGCGAGGCCGAGACGGCCGGGATGGTCGTGCTCGTGCAAGACGCCGGGCAGCTACCCGAGGCTCAGGCGTTGCTCGTGGTCGAACTCGCGAAAACGCAGCACCGGCTTTTCGGGGGCACCGAGAACTTCCTGGTGACACGAGAATTTCGTCAGATTGCGTCCGAGGAAGAACGGCGGCGCATGCTGGACTGCCTGTTCGCGGTGGCCGTCGCAGACGATGAACTCTCGTCGGAGGAAGAGTCGCAGATCGGGCAGACCGCCGGCGAACTCGGCTTCACGAGGCCAGAGTTCGTGGCCGCGCGTCTCGCGCACTCCGAGAAGCGGAGCGTGTTGCGGCGCGATCCGTCACTGTCGTGAACACGCTCAAACCTTCACGGCCCGCGTCATCAGGACTGACGATGCATTTCGCGCGCTCACGTTCGCGGCGCGGCCATGTCGCGAAGGATGCGGTTGGCCGCCACGTAGCCGGCAGCGCCAATCACCGACCCGGCCGGATGACACCCGGCGCTGCAGGAGTACAGACCGGCAACAGGCGTTGCGTACGGCATACGTCGGTCGAAGCCGAAGGTGTTGTCCACGTGGTGAATGTGTCCGTAGGTCATCCCGAAACGCTGTTCGATCTTCTTCGGCGTAAGCGCCACCGCGTCCACCACGGACGTGGAGAAGCCCGGAGCGAACGTGTCTGCGATGTCGATCAGGTGTCGCACGTACCGCTCCTCCTCATCGTCCCACGTTCCCGCGCTGAGCTCGTACGGCACCCACTGGACGAAGAACGCAGCGCTGTGTCGGCCACGGTCGTCCTGGAGACTCGGATCGACGGCCGTGTGCGTGTACCACTCGATCGCTGGGAACTCTGGCAATTCGCCGGCCTGCGCGCGTTCGAACGCGTTGCGAAGCTCGCCGATCACATCCGGACCCTGCGGCAGCAGGTGCACGGTCGCACGGTGCTGACCGATGTCGTCAGGCAGGCAGCGGAATACCGGCAGGCAATCGAGCGACATGTTCACCTTGAGCGTCGTACCCATTCGTTTGAAGCCATCGAGCTTTGCGTTGAACGCATGGGGGAACTGATTCGCACCGACCAGCGTGCGCAGGCGAAACGGGTCCACATTGCTCACAATCACGGACGCGTCGAGTTCGCGTCCGTCGTGCAGCACCACGCCAGTGGCATGGCCGCCGCGCACGGTGATGCGCTCGACTGGCGTCCCGGTGAGGATCGTCGCGCCCGCGGCTGTAGCGACGCGCGCGAGGTCCCGCGTGACGCGCCCCATGCCTCCCTCGACGACCATCCACGTGCCTGCTGAACCCGGCAACCGACACATGTTGTGCACGAGGAAGTTCATGCCGGTCCCAGGCGTCCCAAAGCTGGCGTTCAGTCCAGAGAAGCCATCGGTCACGGCGTACATCGCCACCAGCAGGTCGCTCTCGAAACCGAATCGCGCGAGGTACTGCTCGACCGGCTGCTCCACCAAATCGAGGAAGGCGCGCCTGAGTGCGGGCCTGATGTAACGCTCGGCCGTCTCTGCGGCAGACCAGGGTTCTTCCAGCCAACTCGGCGCAAGGTCCTCGCGGATGTCGCCGATCTCGCGGTCGAGCGCCTCCATCGCCAGCCAGTCGCGCTCCGTGAAGAACTCCAGGCACTGCCGGCGTGAGGCGTCGACATCCGAGCCGAGGAGGAGGAACCGACGATCGGTGGTCGGCAGGAAACCGTGCGGATCGCGACGAATGAGTGGCAGCGTGAGCCCCAGCGTGTGTAGAAGCTCGGGCGGCATGACGCCCAGGAGGTAGGCCCCGGACGACGTACCGAGCCTGGGCGCCTTGGCGAACGGAAACTCGGTTCTGGCGGCGCCGCCGACAGCAGCGTCCGCTTCGATCACCGTGACCGACAGACCAGCACGGGCGAGCACGGCGGCCGCGACAAGGCCATTGTGTCCGGCGCCGACGATAACAACGTCCGATCTGCGAGGCATGAGGTTAGGACCTGGGGTCCTTAGGACCCGGAGCGTGCGAGTCTTCGCTCGGCTACGGAATGGTCCAGAGGTGCACCATGGCCCCGTCCACTTGTTCCGTCTTCTCTGGCGGCCATCCGGCGCCCATCGCGAACGTGTGCGAGACGACGCGCGATCCGCGCTTCAGCTCGCTCTTCAGTCGCGGTGCGAGCTTCTCGTTGAGACTCTGAAGGAGGTACAGAGTCACGACCGTGGCATCGCCGATCTTGATCGCGGGATCGAAGATGTCGCCACGGATCAGCGTCACGCGGTCCTGCACGCGCGCCGCGCGCACCTTCGCGGTGGCTTCAGCAATGCGGTCGGGATCGATGTCCACGCCGACCACGCGGGCGCCTCGCTTTGCGGCCGCGATCACCAGCGCGCCGTCGCCGCACCCGAGGTCGTACACCACATCGTTCTTGGTGACGTTGGCAAGCGTCATCATGGCTTCGGCCACTGGCTCGCGCGTCGGAACGAAAATCACGTCGCGTGGACGCGTCGACGTCTTGGATTCGATGACCTGTTGCGCTCCGGCCGGAACGGCCGCGACCATCAAGGGACACACCAGGCAGGACACCAGCACAGTCAATCGCAGCTTCGGCATGCTCGAACCTCCATGCTCACGATCCCGTCGGGAAGCGGACACCTGCGAAGGAGACCACGATAACAGGACTGGCCGGGTCGACACACTCGAGAGTCACACAAATCTCAGCCGGGCCGACCTCAGCGGGCACGACCCGCACCTCGAGCCGCACGAACGCACTACGGCGAGTCAGGCATCCCGATCTCGCTGCCGAGCAGCTGCGCGGGTTGCGCGTCGGTCCGATACTCCCGCGCAGCGCCAGAACGCTACGGAGCCAGCTGCCGAATCGTGCCGTCGCCCTTGTTGATGAGCAAGACCTGGTTGTTCGGTCCCATCGAGAGCCGCACGTCGGCGCGTGTGGCTGGCGGCTTGCCCTGCGCGGCGTTCTTCTCCTGAATCAACTGGAGGAGCGTCTTGTCTGCACCACCCGATCGGAGGATGACGCGCCGGATCGGGTCCTGTCCCCCGTTCGGGATCGCGTCGGCGTTGAAGAAAAAGATCTCGCCACTCGGCATGTCGGTGAAGAGCACCAGATTCGCGATCGACGGGATGCTGCCGCGGTAGACGAGCACACCGTCGGCAGCCGACTGCGGCTGGAGAAGCGGATCGGGCTGCCCCCACTCGACGACCGGGTACGTCATCTTGGATTCGCTGCGTAGGTTGTCCACAGCCACACCTTGCGTGCTCACGAAGCGGTAGCTGCCTTCCCAGGCGTTCCAGCCAAGATTGGCCCCGGGCGTGACAAGGCTTATCTCCTCGACGATGTTCTGGCCGATGTCGGCGAGGAACAGGTTGCCGTTCTTCGGATCCCAGGCGAAGCGCTGCGCGTTACGGATGCCAAGCGCGTGAATCTCCGGCAGCGCGCCGGGCGTGTTGACGAAGGGGTTGCTCGCGGGCACACCGTACTTCTTGTTGCGGCTGTTGGTACCCAGCGGATCGATCCGAAAGAGCTTCCCGAAAGCCGAACCCATGTTCTGCGCGTGGCGGAAGGGATCGCCGCCACTTCCCCCGTCCGCGACAGCGATGTACAGCAGTCCGAACTCCGAGTGTCCTGGCGCCACGTATGGGTTGAACGCCATGTGGCCGGCGTTGTGGTTCTGAAACGGCTGGCGGAGGCGGAACAGCTCGCGCGGGGGACCACCGTCGTAGGTCGCTGCGCTCGGCGTCTTGGCGGTCCATTCGAGGACGATCGTGTCGTGTGTGTTGCTGCCGCCCGAGGGAAGGAAGTCGGGCGTGGGCGTCATGTTGCTGGTGTCGAAGTA
>JBEBGB010001044.1:0-1664 GCA_040081675.1 Vicinamibacterales bacterium | reverse complement strand
TCTGACAACTGCCATGTCCAGCCGCCCCACAGTTCTCGTCGTGGACGACGAGCCGGAATTACGCCAACTCGTTGCCGATGCGCTGGATGCCCGCGGATTCGCGGTCGCCCAGGCCGGTGACGTGTCCGATGCGTTGTCTCGCCTGGAAGGGTTCGCGTACGACGGACTGGTGCTCGATTTGGCCTTGCCGGACGGCAACGGGATGGACCTGCTCTACGCCGCACTCGAGCGCTACCCGGACATTCGCTCCGTCATCATGACGGGATCGGGCGGCGTGCCCGAGGCTGTTGCGGCCATCCGGAGGGGTGCCGTCGACTTTCTCACCAAGCCGTTTTCGATGGTCGACCTTGCCGATCGCCTGTGGAATGCGCTCACGAAGGTCGAAGCCGAAACCGACGCCGTGCTCGAAGCCAACGGCTCCGCGTTCCACTTCGACAACGTCGTGGGGACCAGCTCCGCGATGCGACACGTGCTGCATCGCCTCGAACTGGTCTCGGCCATGAACAGCACGGTGCTGCTCGTTGGCGAAACCGGCACAGGCAAAGAGCTGATCGCCCGCACCATTCACGAGAACAGTCCGCGACGCGACTATCCGTTCATCGGCTTCAATGCCGCGGCGATTCCTGAAGGTCTGGTCGAGGCCGAACTCTTCGGTCACGTCAAGGGCGCATTCACTGGTGCAGTCAGCGCCCGTGTCGGGCGCTTCGAGACCGCCCACCGTGGCACCTTGTTCATCGACGAGGTGGCGTCGATGCCGTTGCCGGTGCAGGCCAAACTCCTGCGCGCACTGCAGGAGCGCGAGGTCGAGCGCGTCGGCGATTCGAAACCCGTGAAGTTCGACGTTCGCATGATTGCCGCGACCAATCGCGACCTGCGCAAGATGGTTCGCGAAGGTGCCTTCCGCGAAGATCTCTTCTATCGCCTCAACGTCGTGCCCATGCCGCTTCCGCCGCTCCGCGCGCGCCGTGAAGACATTCCAATGCTCGCGCAGCACTTCGTGAAGAAATCGAGCACGAACAACGGGCTGGCGATGCGTACGCTCTCGCAGGCGACGATTCGCGCGCTCATGTCCTACGATTGGCCGGGCAACATTCGCGAGCTCGAGAACGCCATCGAGCATGCGGTGGCGCTGAGCGGACGATCCATCGAGATCGGGCCAGAGCTACTACCCCAGGACTTGACCAACTCCGGGCATTCCGACCTGATGCCGACGGTGACCATCCCCGACGAAGGCCTGAACTTCACCTCGGTCGTCTCCCAGCTCGAACGCGAACTGATTCTTCGCTCGCTCGAGAAGACGGGCGGCAACAAGCGTCGTGCGGCACGGTTGCTCAATTTGAGCCGGACGACCCTCATCGACAAGTTGCAACGGCTCGAAGGTCCGAAGGTGGTGACCGAGCCCACCAGCGCACCAATCGACTGACGCGCTGTTCTCTAGCAGGCTCCAGGCTTCGGGCTCTTGGCTCTGGCCCCGAAGGCGGCGGCCTTCAGTCTGCAGCCGGCAGGCGTAGCGTCGCGACTGTCCCGTCCTGGCCCGACCGCAATTCCAACTGACCACCATCGCGCCGGCACATCCAGCGCGCCGCACTCAGGCCGAGGCCGAGCCGGGGCGATGCCTCCGGATCGAGACACAAGGCGAAGCGGCCCGGCGTCTCTTCCGTCAG
>JBEBGB010000264.1:0-6726 GCA_040081675.1 Vicinamibacterales bacterium | reverse complement strand
CGAATTGAGCATCCGCCGCGCGCTTGGCGCAGACGATCGCGCGGTGCTGAGACTCGTGGTCGGTCAAGGGATGCGCCGAACACTGGCCGGAGCGATCTTCGGGTGCGCTGGCGCGCTGGCGTTGGGTCGCTGGCTGCAGAGTCTGCTTGTCGGCGTCGCGGCCACTGACGTGAAGGTCCTGTCAGCGGCGACCGTGATGCTGCTCGCCGTGTCTCTTGCGGCGTGCTACGTGCCGGCACGGCGGGCCTTGCAGCTCGATCCGGCGGACACGCTCCGCGACGTCTGATGTCGTGGTGGTGATCCTGCGATGCGGAGCCTTCTGAAGCAGATCGTTCGATCCATCAACCGCACGGCGTACGACCGTGCGATTGCCGACGAGCTCCACGCACATATCGAACTGCACGTCGCCGACAACATCCGCCGCGGAATGGACCCGGCGACCGCGCGCCGGGACGCGTTCCTCCGACTGGGCGGCGTTCAGCAGACCATGGAGTTGTGCTGGGACGTCGGCACAATTCGCTGGCTGGCACGGCTTCTCCAATCGCGATAGAACCACCGTACTCGGAGGCGCGGAGATTGACGCACGCTGCCTGCGGGTATACAACATGCGACGTATGAAGAACCTCGTCTGGTGGGCTCTTGCGCTCCTGCTGGTGACCGCACGCACGACGCACGCGCAGCCGCCGGATCCGTCCACAGGGCAGATCAAGGGACAGTCGCCCGATCGCGGTCGACCCACGCGGCACGACGACCAACAACCCCTGTTGGATTTCGATTCCTATTTCGTCGGCGCACCGTGGACCTTCGAATGGGACGTGCCGGACGGTCCGCTCGGTGAGGCAGGCCGCATCACCGGCACCACGACCTACAAGGCGCTCGGAGGCGGCAAGTACGACGCGACGACCGAAGCCGAGGGACCCGGAGGGAAGTTCACGGTCAAGGAAGTGATCGACTACCAGAAGGACCAGAAGGTCATGTCGCGGCACGTGACTGACACACGTGGTTTCGCATTCGACGAGACCGCGACAATCGGCGCGGACCTTGGCGGTTTCTACAACATCCTGTTCGAGAGCGCGCCGTTCACCGCCGGTGGACACACCGTCCGCATGCGGCACACGATGCGGCTGGGTGCCCCGCTTGCCTACCGGGTTGCGACATCGGTCTCCGTCGACGGCGGCCCGTTCGCCAACTTCGGCAACCCGTGGTGGCGCAAGCAGTTGCCCGACCCAACCGGGCAGCGCTGATAACGCTTCTTAGAGCTGGTTGTAAAACGACCAAAAGCTCTACCACAGAGGACACAGAACGGAACCGAGAACACGGAGAATACGAGCAAAATGGGCCGTGCCTTCTGTTCGTCTCCGTGACCTCCGTGGTAGTGCTCTAATTATAAAACGCACTCTTAGTTTCATGGAGAACACGATGCGACGTTTGATCATCGGCTCGGTCGCGGCGGCCCTGCTGTCCTTCGCGGGCGCGCCGGGGTTGCGCGCGCAGAGCAGTGCCTATCGCCTGGTACCCAACTGGCCGACGCTGCCCTCCGGTATGTACTTCGGTCTCAAGGAGGCTCCACCGCCTCCAGCCGAACGCGAGGCGCAGGCCGCTGCGCGCCGCGCCCGCGGCGGCACTCAGGGTGGTGGCGGTGGTCTTCCGACCAATCAACCCGGCATCTCTGGACTCGCTATCGATCAGCACGACCGCATCTTCGTCTTCAACCGCGGCCCCAAGCCCGTGATGATCTTCGACACGGCCGGCAAGCTTCTGCAGGCAGGCGCCGATGGCGAATACAACGGCAAGAAGATCAATCCGGACTGGGAACACTCGGGTGGTGTCGACTGGGACGGCAACGTCTACGTCATCGAGCGCGACGCGCACCGCATCGTGAAGCTCAATCCCGCGATGGACACGTTCCTGATGCAACTCGGAACGACCATGCAAAAGGGCAATGACGCGACGCACTTCAATCTGCCGTCGGGCATAGCCATCCTGAAGAACGGCAACATGGTGGTGACCGACGGGTACGGGAACAACCGCGTGGTGTTGTTCGACAAGAACGGGAAGTTCATCAAGCAGGTCGGCAAGGGCGCTGGCGGACCGGAGGACAAGGGCACCGGGCCTGGTGAGTGGAACCTGCCGCACAAGATTGCCGTCGACGCGCAGGAGAATCTGTACATCATCGACCGCGAAGGTCACCGCCTGCAGGTGTTCGACAAGAATCTCAACTACCTCCGAGAGATCAGGAACGAGTGGAACCCGTGGGATGTGAACATCTCGCGCAAGGGCACCGAGAGCTTCGGTTTCATGGCCGATCACATGCTCGAGCGCGTGCACAAGTTCTCGTTGGCAGACGGCAAGCTGCTGGCAACCTGGGGTTCGCAGGGCACCGGTCCCAATCAGTTCGACTGGGTGCATGGCATCGTCGTCGATTCGAAGGGCGCGGTGTACGCGGCTGATACGTACGGTCAGCATCTGCAGAAGTTCGTGCCTGCTGGAGGGACGAACTAGAAAGAGGGCCTGGCAAAGGCAGGCGCGGCGGGCAGGGCAGGTGGGGCTGGCAGCGCCGGCGGGACAACGGAGTGGGCGGAACGGCGATGGATATCACCATCACGCCGCCAGATCAGCGCGGCGTGAGCGCGCTGGCCACAGTCCAGAACAATCCGGCGGCGGCGATCGCGAGCGACACAGGCACGACCACACGCGCCCGGTACCAGGAGCGATTGCGCCACCAGATCACGACCAGCGCGACGAGGGCGACGATCGTGAGCTGGCCTGCGTCGATGCCCACGTTGACTCCGATCAGGGCGACCATACGATCGGCACTCGGCAAGGGCAGCTTCGTCAGTGTGCCGGCCATGCCGACCCCGTGCACCAGCCCACTGACAAGGACAAGCGCCACGCGCCACACTGACACCGCCTGAGTGAGCACATTCTCGATTCCGACAAACGCGATCATGAGTCCGAAGAGCGGTTCCACACTCCGTGTCGGCACCGAGACAAGTCCATAGACTGCGAGCGCCATCACAAGGGCGTGCGCGACGGCGAAGACTGCAATCTGCTCGAGCACCGGACGTATCTGCGAGCCGAGCAGACACAGGCCGATGATCAGAAGCACGTGATCGAATCCGGCGGGCAGGATGTGCCTGTAGCCGACGGTGACGTAGCGGATCGAGCGGACCCAGAACGATAGACGCGCACCGGGACCGTTCAGCGGCAGCGCCGTACTCCAGGCGTCGCCCAGTACGACCTCCGTGGTGGAGGATCCGTCTGCAAGCGCCAGCGTCAGCGGATACGGGTCGGCAACCAGTCCGTAATACCAGCGCAGCGTACGCGAGGATGCCGGCATCTGGCCGTGCAACGTGTAAGAGGCAAGCGCGAACTCACCGGCGGGCACGACCGCCGGTGGTGGCGTGTAGTCGACCGACACGGGTCGAACCTCATGACCATCCACGAACAGCACGACGCGGTCGATGATCTGCGAGGCAAGCTCGCGCAGCCGCAGGTCGCGGGCAGCGCTGTCGCTTGCACTGGTCGACGTCACACCGCCGGCGAACGACTCCATGCGAAGCAGAAGCCAGGACGGATCGTGCGCAAGTCGGAGTGTGAAGGTGCCGTCGCTGTCCACCTGCAGATGCACGGTCGTCCGCTCGAGGTCGTGCGCGAGGGCAGTGTCCAGGGCGGCCAGCGTGAACAGCGTGGCCAGCAGAGCGCGCGTCACTAGGATGATCCTGGGCGCGAGCATCGCGCGTATCATACGCTGCGATATCGCGTGGACTTGCGCTGCGGCACGTCGCCCGCGCCAGCCGTTCGAGGAGATGATGCGCAACCTGTTCGTTATCACGATGGTCTTCGCGGCACTCACGAGCCTTGGCGCACAGACGCCGCCTACCAAGGCAGACCTCGTCATGGTGGCGGGATGTCTGCGCGAACAGCCTGCCGGCACGTGGCGCGTGGTCAATGCGACGGAACCCAAACCAAGCAATGCCGCGGCTCCGCCACCGGAAGAGCGACCGACGCTGCCGATCGTGGGTACCCGACAATTCCAATTGATTGGCGTGTCGATTTTCAATCTCCCCAGCTACCGCGAGCAGACAGTGGTCCTCAAGGGCGTACTGGTGCTGGCGACGCCGGTCAGCCGTCTGAACATCACCTCCGTTGTGAGCCTGTCGCCCACCTGCGGGTCTGCCAAGTAACGAGCCTCCACGGGCCGCTGGCTCCGGCCCCGCGAGGCACGGAAACACAGCCAAAGTTGTCGGAAGTTACGCTAGACTGAACCGCTCTGCGCGTGTTCGTCACTCGTTCGAGGGAGCTGTCCATGACACGTCGCTTCTTGCTCGTTCTCCTCGGAAGCCTTGCGCTGGCGGCTGGCGTCACCGCGCAGTCGTCACCCTCTTCGGCGACCTCCGGAGCACCGACGTTCGCGAAGGACGTGTCGCCCATCATGTTCGCCAAGTGCGCGAAGTGCCATCGTCCGGGTGAAGTGGCGCCGATGTCGCTGCTCTCCTACCAGGATGCGCGGCCATGGGCGAAGGCGATCAAGACCAAAGTCACGCGCCACGAGATGCCGCCCTGGGGCGCGAATCCGAAGCTGTCGCTGCCCATGCGCAACGACGTGAGCCTGTCGGACGCGGAGATTCAGACGCTTGCCGCGTGGGCGGACGCTGGTGCTCCTCGCGGCAACGACGCCGACATGCCGGCTGCGCCGTCCTTCGCCAGCGGATGGACCTACGGCAAAGAACCTGACGTTGTGCTCGAGATGCCCGTCGAATTCGACATCCCCGCCGAGGGGGAACTGGGCGTGCAGACCTTCTTCTCGAAGATCCCGTTCAGCGAAGACAGGTTCGCCGAGGTGCTGGAGCTTCGTCCAGGCAATCGCGCCGTCGTGCATCACTCGGGAGTGTTCGTCGTCGACATTCCGGAAGGCGCGCAGATCGTCGATGGGCGTCTGGTCGGACAGAACGGCAAGCCCTTCATGGAGCGCACCGAGTCCGGTCTGCCGCGCACCGAGTCGGGCACGTTGGCCGGCGCGTCGAAGCTGCTGTCGTGGGTACCAGGCCGCGGTGTCGATATTCACCGGGCTGATGTCGGCAAGCGCATTCCGGCAGGCAAGTATCTGAACTGGCAGATGCACTACAACCCGACCGGCACGCCCCAGAAGGATCGATCGCGGCTTGGCATCTGGTTCAACAAGGTGCCTGTCACGCACGAACTGTTGATTCGCCAGGCGGGCGATCCGATGGCGACCGACAAGAACGGACTTTCCCTCTACCGCGTCGAGGGGAAGGAAGTTGAGTACAAGGCCGATACCAGCAGCACGCGCCGCAGCCGCACCACGCCGAACATTCCGCCCTACGCGGAGAACTGGTCGATCATCGGCATCACGCCGGTCACCGAGCCGATTACGCTCTACGCCATGTCGCCGCACATGCACCTGCGCGGCAAGAGCCTGCGTTGGATCATCGTCTATCCGGACGGGCATGAGCAGACGATCCTCGACGTGCCGAATTTCGACTTCAACTGGCAGTTCAACTACGAGCTGAAGGATCCGCTTCACATTCCCGCCGGCAGCAAGATTCTCGGCCTGGGCGTTTACGACAACTCCGTGAAGAACCGCTGGAACCCGGCGCCGCATCTGCCTGTGTACTGGTCCGAGCAGAGCTGGGACGAGATGTATCAGGCCTTCACCGAGTACACGGTGGACAGCCAGGTGCTGAGCGGCGCGGGCCTGAAGCTTACAAAGTCGACGTCCCGACAGCAGCAGTAGCGCACGATCGCCCGCAAGCAACGAGAGGCCGGAGCCGGACACGTCGGCTCCGCCTCGACCTCGCCGCTCCCATGGCGGGGCCAAACATCACCTAAGGGCCTGTCAGAGAATAACTGACCCACTCTGACCGCCGATGCATCCCGCGGGGCTGCGTTGGTCGTCGCTCACATACGCCGCCCGGTATGCTCGGTCCTCACGCCTTGCCCCGCGGGCGCCTCGACGCCCAGACTTGGGTCATCTATCTATTCTCTGACGGGCCCTGAGCGCCCGGCCCGTATCCGATGAGCCTGTTCAGCTGAAGCGAGGCTGCGGCGCCGGCGCTAGGCCTTGGAACCGGCGTGGTCGAGGGACCATCGCACGCGGTCGGCGACGAAGGTCGTGAACGGCGCGATGTCCAGGTCGATGCTGGCCCGATCCAGTGCGGACAGGTAGGCGTCCCGGTCCTCGACGCGGATCACTGTCCACGGATAGCCGCCGGACGCCAGCATCGCGTTCATCACGAAGCGCGCCATCCGTCCGTTTCCATCAGGGTAAGGATGGATGTAGCCGAACAGCCAGTGCCCCAGCACGGCGCGGACGCCGGGGTGCGTTTCATTCTCCAGAAGATCGAAGAGCTCCGGCATGGCGTCCCGCACGGCTTCCCACCGTGGCGGCACGTAGCGCGATATCCGCAGGTAGACAGCATCGTTCCGGTAGCCCGCGAGCGCGGCTGCCGGAATGATGCCCGCGGCTACGCAGGGCTGGAACAGCTCGCGATACCAATCCATGTGCGTCGCGCGCGCGCGCGCGCCGGGATTGGCACCCGAAATAATCTCCGAGACGGACTCCTTCACTCTCTGGAAGGCCTGCCAGTAGCCGCGCGCTGCCACCGCGTCCCGGCTTTTTCGATCATCATCATGATGTTCAGGGTTCCAGTTGCCCTGCTGCACTCTTGCGATCAGCTCCGGCGTGACGCTGTAGCCCTCGAT
>JBEBGB010001043.1:0-1669 GCA_040081675.1 Vicinamibacterales bacterium | reverse complement strand
CATTGGCGTCGCGAAGAAGGAGAACGTCATCGACATGGCGCAGCTCGAACACGCGGTGCGTGAAGACTTGAACCGCCGCTCGCCTCGCGTCATGGCGGTCCTTCGGCCGCTCAAGGTCGTGATCACGAACTATCCCGAAGGTCAGGCCGAAGACGTCGACGTCATCAACAACCCAGAGGACGAGTCGGCCGGCACGCGCAAGGTGCCGTTCTCGCGCGAGCTGTACATCGAACGCGACGACTTCCGCGAGGATCCGCCCAAGAAGTTCTTCCGCCTGTCTCCCGGCCGCGAGGTCCGTCTGCGTTGCGCCTATTTCATCACCTGCACCGAGGTGGTGAAAGACGCACAGGGCGAGGCCATCGAGCTTCGCTGCACGTACGACCCGGCAACTCGCGGTGGCGATGCGCCGGACGGACGCCGGGTGAAGGCGACCTTGCACTGGGTGTCGGCACCACACGCGATCGACGTGGACGTGCGGCTCTACGATCGGCTGTTCCTCACAGAAGATCCGGATCGCGTGCCCGAGGACAAGACGTTTCTCGACAACATGAACCCCGCGTCACTCGAGACCGTGTCAAACGCCAAAGCGGAACCCAGCCTGCGGACAGGACGCCCTGGCGACAAATTCCAGTTCGAACGACTGGGCTATTTCTGCGTCGACATAGACAGCCAGCCAGGCACGCTCGTCTTCAACCGCACCGTTTCGCTGCGAGATACGTGGGCGAGGATCGAAGGACGACACGATTAGTGGCTGCACATTGGGCGAGGACCGACTGCTAGTGGAATACCACATCACTCAGTACGAGCTGGAGTCTGGCGCCCTCGAGATCCAGTACATCGAAGAGTACTTCGGCGAGTTCCCACGAAAGAAGACAGCGGCCGAAATCGTCGCGCGGTTGTCTGCCCGTGCGCACTCGATTCTGCTCGCGTCCGCCTCACTGCAAGACGATCCAGGAACGGTCGTTCCTGTGTCCTACAAAGTGGCGCATGAAATCTACGCTCAGGAAGCCGAGCCGAAGCTGGCGGAACTCGTGCACCGATTGCAGGACTACGTGAAGTTCGACGGTCGGCGCGTGCTCTACAGCTGGATTGGTGGAACTCGCCGGGACTGGCGCGGTCAGGGCCACTTTCGTGCGCTCACCGAACAGCAGGAACACTGGGCCATCGAGCATGGTTTCGACGAGATCGTGGTCAAGACGAAGAACAAGTTCTACGACATGCGCGGGACACTCGACCACCTTCGCTTCGAGGTCGTGAAGTACGAACGCGACATGAAGGACAACGCGGAGTCGAAGGTGTACCTGAGCAAGAAGCTGATGCCGGAACTGCTCGGCCGGCACCGCAGCTCGCGCACGGTCGTCCAAGCAACGATCTGACACCAGGCAAAGGCTCCGGCTCCATGTGAAAGCCATCGACAAGGGAGACAGATAGCGTGGCGCCGAACACACCGTACACACCGCAGCTCGAAGGACGGGACCCGCTCGCCTCCATGCGCGACTCGATTCCGGCGATTGCCAGTGCCGTAAGCGGTTGGACTCCCGAGCAGTTCGATCGACCGCTCGCACCAGGAAAGTGGACCGCACGTCAGGTCCTCATTCATCTGGCGCAGACCGAGATGGCGCTCGGGACCCGGGCGCGAATGGCGCTCACCAAACCTGGCTTCGTCGCG
>JBEBGB010001042.1:0-1672 GCA_040081675.1 Vicinamibacterales bacterium | reverse complement strand
GACCTGGGTGTGTCCTCGATGCAATTCGACCGACCTGAACGCGGCTTCAGCTATAAGGGCGTCGGCCCTCTCGACATGCGCATGAATCCGCTCGAGGGTGAAACGGCTGCGGACCTGATCGCGCGTTCGTCTGAAGGCGAACTTGCGCAGTTGCTGCATGAGAACGCTGACGAGCCTCGCGCACATTTGATCGCGCGTGTGTTGAAGCAGCATTCGTGCGACACGACCCACGCAACCGAGCGTGCCATCAGGGTTGCGCTGCACTCGTCAGATCCGGCGCTGTCCAAGTCCGACGTGAAGATGTCCACGCGTCGAACCTTCCAGGCGCTGCGCATCGCGGTGAACAAGGAGTTCGCCGCGCTCGATTCGCTGCTGGCCGCGCTTCCCCGCTGTCTGGCGCCAGGTGGCCGTGTCGCCATCATCACGTTCCATTCCGGCGAGGATCGTCGGGTGAAGAAGGCATTCCAGGCAGGACGGCGTTCCGGCGTGTATGTCGCGATTGCAGACGGCGTGATTCGGTCACAGAAAGCGGAGACATTCTCGAACCGCCGCGCGTCTGCGGCCAAACTGCGCTGGGCAGAACGTGCTCCAAACGATCGGCACACATAGACGCTGACCCACCCCCACCATGAAACGCTTTCATCGTCGCATTCAAGAAAAGAGCAACAACCCGTGGGAGCCGCCGGTGCTCATCGTTGCGTTCGGGGATAGCGTCACGCAGGGCATGACGGCGTTTGGCGAGCAGACGCATGACGGCGTTTACCACGCGCGGTTCAAGCGTCTCCTCGAGGCGCAGTATCAACTGGGCACCTTCAGCGTCATCAACGCTGGCGTGAGTGGGCAAACCGCGCCTGGTGCCCTGTCTCTGATCGACCGCGATGTGATCCGCTTCCAGCCGGATTTGACGCTGGTTGCCTTCGGCTTGAACGATGCCTGGAACGGCCATGCCGGCATCCAGATGTTCGTCGACGCCATGAACACCATCGTGAGTCGGGTCAGCTCGGAGACCGAGAGCGACGTCGTCCTTCTGACGCCGAATTTCATGAACACGCGCGTGCCGAGTCAGGCGACCGGTGAGGAGCGGTCGGCGTTCCGCGCGAGCGCCCGTCTACAAAACGAGGGCGTGCTGGCCGTCTATGCACAAGCTGTTCGCGACGTGGCGCGCGAGTTCAACGTGCTGTGTGCGGATGTCTACAGCGCCTGGAAGGAGCTGGCGAACCGAGGCGAGGACATCGATTCGATGCTGTCGAACGGCATGAACCATCCAACGCCTGACGCGCACAGGATTCCCGCCGAGTTGCTCATGCGCATCGTCACAGCAACGGACGCTTCGTTGACCTCGTTGACGACTAAGAGCTGGTTGCAATAAGACCGAAAGCTCCACCACAGAGGACACAGAGCGGAACCGAGAACACGGAGAATCCGAGCCAAATGAGCCGTGCCTTCCGTTCGTCTCCGTGACCTCCGTGGTAGTGCCCTCGTTTTGAAACGCACTCTAAGTTCCGACAGCCTGCACCACCCGCACCGTCGCTTTCGCGCCGTCGACCGTGACGACATCCCCGTCGTGGAGCCGCGTCGTCGCATTGCCAGTGCCCACCACGGCTGGGACGCCGTACTCACGTGCAACCACGCTCGCGTGTGATGCAACGCTGCCTGTGTCGGTCACCACAGC
>JBEBGB010001041.1:0-1675 GCA_040081675.1 Vicinamibacterales bacterium | reverse complement strand
CTCGAGCCAGGGACCCGACTGTTCGGTGGCTTTCCCGGCAAGCACGAGCTCCGGCAGCGAGGTACGGCGGGCGGCCAGCAACTCGTAGGCGTCGAGCAACGCGCCAAGGTTCTTTCGGGGTTCGAGGGTTCCGAAGAAGAGGATGTACCCGTTTTGCGGCTGCACCGCTCGCGGTGGCCAGCTCGGCGCACCAGGACAGCAGACCGAGATCCGGTCCACCGGCACGGCGAGCAGTCGCTGAACCTCTCGAGCCGTAAACATCGAAATGACAATCACGTGGTCCGCTCGATTGGCATGTTCGCGAACAAGAGCTGGGTAGTCGCGTCGAATTTCGGCGCGTGTCCGCTCCGGGTGCTGCAGGAAGTTCAGATCGTGAATGGTGACCACCTGAGCCGCGTTGCGCGAGGGCATGAGCAAGGGGTGGAGAGAGTGGGCGATGTCGAATTGGTCGTTCACGAGCCACTCAGCCGCGGGCCACCCGAGTCGATGCCAGGCGAGGTTCAGCAGGCGGACCGGGACACGCCGGTCGACCCGTCTGGCACCAGCCAGCTCCGGGTCGTCGGCAAGCCGATCCCGGGTCGAACTCGAGAAGACGGTGATGTCAAGCGGCTCGGCGTTTGTGCTGTTGGAAAGGGCGAGCAGGGCACGAACGAGCTGATGTGTATATTCGCCGACACCGCTGCGGTCCTTGAGGGCCGCCCGGTAGTCTATGACAATGCGCACTTGTTTAAGTCGTTCCGTCTCAGTATCTTATTGTTAAATGAAAATTGCCGTCATAGGCACGGGTTATGTCGGTCTCGTCGCGGGCGCATGTCTGGCTGAGAACGGGAACGACGTCATTTGTGTGGACAAAGACCTCACGAAAATTGCGACGCTCGAAGCTGGGCGGATGCCCATCTACGAGCCCGGTCTGGAAGAGATGGTTCGCCGAAATGCCGCCGAGCAGCGGCTGACCTTCAGCACGAATCTCAGGGATGCGGTCAAGGTCTCGGAGATAGTGTTCATCGCCGTCGGCACCCCTCAGGGTGAAGACGGGTCTGCCGATCTCCAGCACGTCATTGGCGTTGCGCATGAGATTGGGAAAGCCATTGAGAAGTACACCATCATCGTCGACAAGAGCACGGTACCCGTAGGTACGGCGAAGAAGGTGCGTGCGGCAATCGCCTCCGAGACGACCGTCGATTTCAGCGTCGTTAGCAACCCCGAATTTTTGAAGCAAGGTGCCGCGATCGACGACTTCATGAAGCCCGATCGCGTGGTCATCGGCTGCGACGAAGAGCGAGCCGGCGAGATGATGCGAGCGCTCTACGCGCCGTTCACCCGCACGGGCGCGCCAATTATGGTCATGGATACGCCAAGCGCGGAACTGTGCAAGTACGCAGCGAATGCCATGCTGGCCACCCGCATTTCCTTCATGAACGAAATCGCGAACGTCTGCGAGCGTGTCGGGGCAGATGCTGAGGCGGTTCGTAAGGCTGTCGGCTCAGACCGGCGCATCGGGCCTTCCTTCCTGTTTCCAGGCATCGGCTACGGTGGCAGCTGCTTTCCGAAGGACGTGAAGGCCATGCTGAAGTCCGCAGCCGACGAGGGCTACGACTTCAAGATCCTGCACGCGGTCGAAGCCGTCAACGTAGCGCAGAAGTCGCGTCTCGTCGAGAAGATGGTGGCTCACTTT
>JBEBGB010001040.1:0-1675 GCA_040081675.1 Vicinamibacterales bacterium | reverse complement strand
CGGCGAAGGACGGCCGCCCGTCACCGATGGCCCGTTCGCCGAAACGAAAGACCTGATCGCCGGCTGGATGATCATCGACGTCGATAGCCACGAGCGCGCAATCGAACTCGCCGGCGAACTGTCGGCCGCGCCGGGCGCCGGCGGCAAGCCGATTCACGAATGGCTCGAGCTACGCCCGTTCATGAGTGAACCACCGACCGTCACCGAGTGACCGTGAAGGCTGTCGAGCTGCGCGAGCTCGTCCCCCACGTATTGAGCGTTCTCGTCCGTCGCGGAGCAGACTTCGCGACGGCCGAGGACGCGGTGCAAGAAGCGCTCATCCGCGCGGTCGCGACGTGGGCGGACGATCCGCCTGCCGACCGCGCTGCTTGGCTAATCACAGTTGCGTGGCGAGCATTCATCGACTTGGCGCGATCGGATACGGCGCGGCGCAACCGCGAAGAGCGATTCGACGGCGAGCCGCCGACGGGACTCGTGCCGAGCGACGACGACACGTTGCACCTCTACTTCCTATGCGCGCATCCCGACCTGACGCCGTCGTCGGCGGTAGCGCTGACACTCCGCGCCGTCGGCGGCCTGAGTACACGCCAGATCGCGCAGGCGTACCTCGTGCCCGAGAGCACGATGGCGCAGCGAATCAGCCGCGCCAAGCGCACCGTCGAGCACTCGGGTCTCGATCGGCTCGGCGACATTCGCACCGTGATGCGCGTGCTGTACCTCATCTTCAACGAGGGCTACTCGGGCGACGTCGACCTCGCCGCCGAAGCCATCCGGCTGACGCGGCAGCTGGCCGCGTCGGCGAACGACCCCGAGGTGCACGGGTTGCTCGCGCTGATGTTGCTGCACCACGCCCGACGGCAAAGTCGCACTGGTCCCGACGGACGCATCGTGCCGCTAGCCGACCAAGACCGCGGCATGTGGGACAAGGACTTGATTGCTGAAGGAGTCACCATCGTGCAAGCCGCGCTCGCACGCGACCGGCTCGGCGAATACCAGACACAAGCAGCCATCGCGGCGCTGCACGCCGATGCGACGCGTGTCGAGGAAACCGACTGGGCACAGATAGTGGAGTGGTACGACGAACTGCTGCGTTTCGCCGACACTCCAGTGGTCAGACTGAACCGCGCCGTTGCGGTCGGCGAAGCGGACGGCGCGCTCGCAGGACTGGCGGCACTCGCGAACGTCGACGAACACATCCCGCGTCGCGACGCAGTCGCCGCCCATCTGCACGAGAAGAACGGTGATATCGAACTCGCTGCTCGCCTATACGCCGAAGCTGCGCGCAACGCACCAAGCCTCGCCGAGCGCGACCACCAGATGCGCCAAGCGGCACGACTCAATCAGCGGCTGCGCTGATCGCTAGTTGCCTACTCATCCAGCTCAGACTCCTGCGGCCCATTCGGCGAAACTGCGCATGCGGTCCTTCTCGTTGGTCGACATGTTGGGGTCGCTGAGCCGGTGGTCGACAGCGGCGGGTATGGCCTTACGCGCCGCGACCGCGTTGACACCGTGCAAGAACGCCTTCAGCATCACACGACGTCCGATCGGGACGATGAATCGATCGAGACCGCCAGTAGGCGGGGTCGCGCAAGCAAACAGAATCCAAGTGTCGGCGACATCGAACGCTGGATCGCCCGCCGACGCGTTCGACCAATCGATAACTATCGGACCGTCC
>JBEBGB010001039.1:0-1676 GCA_040081675.1 Vicinamibacterales bacterium | reverse complement strand
CGTTGGCGCGGACGAGCGGATTTGCGAGCGCGAAGTCGAGATGTTCGAGGCGCTGCGACGCGACGTGGCGACCGAGGCGCCCCGCATTCAGGCAGCCGCACGGGCGATCGCGTCGCTGGATGTGCTTGCGGCATTGGCCGAGACCGCGGCCGTCAACAATTACATCAAGCCGCACGTCCACGACGGCGACGAAATGGCCGTTGTGGACTCCCGCCACCCGGTTGTGGAACGCCGCACGGCGTCGACTGGCGACGCGTATGTGCCGAACGACATCGCGCTCAACGGAAACGATTGCCAGTTGGTGGTGTTGACGGGACCGAACATGGGCGGTAAGTCGACCTATCTCCGCCAGACAGCCCTCATCTGCATCATGGCGCAGGCGGGATCGTTCGTGCCGGCTCGAGAAGCCAAGCTCGGTCTGGTCGATCGGATCTTTGCGCGTGTGGGTGCATCCGACAACATTGCCAAGGGACACTCGACCTTCATGGTCGAGATGCAGGAGACGGCCAACATCCTCCACTCGGCGACCTCGCGGAGTCTGGTCGTGCTCGACGAGATCGGCCGTGGCACCTCCACGTTCGACGGACTCAGCATTGCGTGGGCGGTGGCCGAGCACCTGGCCACCAACGCCAAGTCCCGTCCGAAGACGCTTTTTGCGACTCACTATCACGAGTTGACCGATCTGGCTGACGCCACGCCCGGTGTCGTCAACTACCACGTGTCGGCTCGCGAGTGGAAGGACGACATCATCTTCCTGCACAAGATCGTGCCAGGACGATCCGATCGCAGCTACGGCATCCAGGTGGCAAGACTCGCGGGCCTGCCGCCCGCGGTGGTCCAGCGTGCACGAGAGATTCTCACGGCACTCGAGCGCGATGAACTCACGCGCGGAGGCCGTCCTGCGGTGACGGGCACGCCCGGCGAACCGCAACAGCAACTCGGGCTTTTTCAGTCGCGACAGGAAGACGCGCTTCGCGAGCGGATCGCCGCGATCGACGTCGATCGCCTGACTCCTCTCGAAGCGCTGACGACACTCGCCGAACTGAAGAAAGACGCCCGGCTGTGACAGCTGGAATGCGAGCAGCGCTCGTCCTGCTTGCGCTGAGCACGCCTGCCTGCCTTCGCCGCGCCGCCGACGACCCTCGCACCCTCATCGTCAGCATGACGAGCGGTCCAAACAGCCTGGACCCGCGCATCGGGACCGACGATTCGTCCGCGAAGCTCCATCAGCTGATCTTCGATAATTTCATGGAGCTGGACGATCACCTGCGCGTTGTGCCGAAGCTGGCCGAGTCGCTCACTCACCCTGATCCCCTCACCTACATCGCGACAGTTCGGAAGGGCGTCCGCTTTCACGACGGCCATGAGCTGACCGCGGCCGACGTCGTCTCCACGTTTGGCGCGTTTCTCGATCCGGAGTTCGTATCGGTACGAAAAGGCGGTTACCGCGAGCTCGCGTCCGTGACCGCACCTGATCCCTACACGGTCGTGTTCACGCTGAAACAGCCGTTCGCGTCGTTTCCAATCAACCTGATGATGCCGATTGTCGAGAGCGGAGCCGGACCTGAGCTCCGCGATCACCCTGTCGGCACCGGACCATATCGTTTTGTTCGGTACGACGTCGACGACCGCATCGAGCTCGAGGCCAACGCCGACTACTGGGACGGTCCACCGAA
>JBEBGB010001038.1:0-1678 GCA_040081675.1 Vicinamibacterales bacterium | reverse complement strand
CTGGAGCGAGAAACCCGGCCACATCGCGGGGATGCACGGATTCATGGTGAAGGTGTCGCCTCGACGCTGAAGGCCGAGAAGACTGCCGACTGCCGCCTGGTGCATCCAACCGGCGGACCCCGTGTACCACGTCCAGCCTCCGCGTCCAACGTGCATGGGGTGGGCGTACACGTCTGCGGCCACAACGTAGGGCTCGACCCGATAGCGCTCGATCCCTTCCGGCGTACGGCCGTGATTGATGGGATTGAGCATGTGAAACAGCTCCATCGCATCGTCGCCCCGGCCCAGGCGAGCCATCGCCATCACCGTCCACAGCGCGGCGTGCGTGTACTGGCCGCCGTTCTCCCGCACGCCGGGCAGGTACCCCTTGATGTAGCCAGGGTCGTGAGTCATGCGATCAAAGGGCGGCGTCAGCAACAGGACGAGCTGCGCGTCGCGCCGGACCAGGTGCACACGGACCGCATCCATCGCGCGGTCGCCGCGTTTACGGTTCCCAGCCTGCGATAGCACCGCCCACGACTGGGTCACCGAATCGAGTTTGCACTCCTCGTTCTGGACCGAACCGAGCGGCGTGCCATCGTCGAAGTAGGCGCGGCGATACCAACCGCCGTCCCAGGCAAGCTCCAGCGAGCCGGCCAGCCACTGGGCGTGGCTGCGATACCGCTGCGCCAGATCGACACAGTGACGAACGTCGCACAACACCGCGGTCTCGTTGAGCACGGTGACGAGGAACCACCCGAGCCAGACGCTCTCGCCGCGACCATCCACACCGACTCGATTCATGCCGTCGTTCCAGTCGCCAGCACCCATGAGCGGCAAGCCGTGCGAGCCAAACTTCAGCGAACGCTCGATGGCACGACAGACGTGGTCGAACAGACTGGTGCGCTCACTCGACACCGACGGCTGAAAGTACGCTTCCTGCTGCTCGGGCTCGAGGCTCGGGCCGTCCAGAAACGCGACCTGCTCGTCGAGCACCGTCAGATCGCCAGTGTGTCGGACGTACGCGCAGACGGCATAGGGAAGCCAGAGCAGATCGTCCGAACAACGCGTGCGCGTGCCCCGGCCCGATGGCGGGTGCCACCAGTGCTGCACATCGCCGTCCACGAACTGCCTGGAGGCTGCGCGCAGCAGGTGCGCCCGACACAGATCGGGCCGCGAGTGCAACAGCGAGAGCACGTCCTGCAATTGATCGCGGAAGCCGAACGCTCCGCCAGGTTGGTAGGGTCCGCTGCGCGCCCAGATGCGACAGCTCAAGGCCTGGTACAGAAGCCACCGGTTCACCAGCAGGTCGAACGAATCGTCGGGCGTGCGTACCTGAACCGTACCGAGTATGTCGTCCCAGAACCGTTTGCTGCGCGCAATCGACGCGTCCACTTCGTCGAGCGCACCGAATCGCTCGGCCAGCGTGGCGGCTGTCGCCGCATCTGCGCCCTGCCCGAGCACGAAGGCCACCTGCCGGGACTCGCCAGGTGGGATATCAAGAATGACGTGCAGCGCGGCGCACGGGTCCAGTCCGGCGCCCTCACGCCCCTGCAGCGTCTCACGAGCCAGCGCCGCTGGTTGCGCGGCGGTGCTGTTACGTCCAATGAACTCCGTGCGATCACACGTCCACGAATGAATGGGTGAGGTCGCGTGGAAGAAAGCCACCCGCTCCGAGAACTCCTCGTTGTAGGTGTTC
>JBEBGB010000263.1:0-6777 GCA_040081675.1 Vicinamibacterales bacterium | reverse complement strand
CTCCTTTTCCAGTGTCGATGTCTTCGACGTGGCCAGAACGCGATAGTCATAGGACGTCTGTGCGTCGACCGGGAGAGCTGTCACGAGCATCATCGCCCATGTAGCCAATGTCACCAGAGTCCAGGTGCTGTTTCTGAAGACGTTCTTCGCTGTTGTGGTCATGCGTGCTCCAAGGCTGGATGGCCGGTCGCGGATTCGGCTATTGTGTCCTACATGTCGTGTCTGTTCTGCAAGATCATCAACCGCGAGATTCCGGCATCGATCGTCTACGAGGACGATCAACTGCTGGCGTTCAACGACATCAATCCGCAGGCACCGACCCACGTGCTGGTTGTGCCCAAGAAGCACATCGCGACGCTGAACGACCTGCAGGAAGGCGACGCGACACTTGTCGGAACGCTTGTGCGGCGCGGCGCCGCCATAGCAAAGGAGCGCGGTATCGATACGGTCGGTTATCGCACGGTGTTCAATACGAACCGCGACGCGGGTCAAACGGTGTTGCACATCCACCTGCACGTGATCGGTGGACGCAGTCTCGGCTGGCCGCCGGGATAACAAGGGCGATGGGCGCTGGGCGATAGGCTCCAGGCCTTGAGCTAACGCTCACGCGGGTCATTCGTCTTTACTGTCACGCCGCTCGTCCGTCCTGACCGTCCCGACCTGACCGTTGTGTTGCCTGGCCCGCCCAGCCTGACTTGCCAGCCGCGCCTGCCTCGCCCGGTTCTTTTGAGTGCTATCCGACCAATGCGTTCGATCGCTCGCGAACCAGCAACTCCGGCAACTCGCGCAGCGTGCGAATGATCGGAACGCCACGAGCCAGAAGCTCGCCCTCTCGCGGGTGCGGCGCGCTGTCGCGATGCAATAACGCCGCTCGCATACCGGCTCGAAGCGCGCCGTCCACATCGTGCTGAATGCTGTCGCCGACCATGAGCGCGTCGGCGGGCTCCACATCCAGCCGCTGCAGCGCAGCCGTGAAGATGCTCGGATGCGGCTTCATCAGCCCGTGCTCGGACGACGAGATGGTGGCCGCAATCAGGCCGTCGAGCGCGAAGTGCGATTGAAACGTGAACAGGCATCGGTGGGAGTTCGACACCAATCCGACGCGAATGCCGTCGAACGCCAAAGCCCGCAGCACCTCTGGCACATCCTCGTACAGGGTGAAGTGATGACAGGCAGCCCATTCAGCGTAGATCTCGCGGGCGCACGCCGTGACCTTGTCGCCGCGGCCGCCCATGCCCTCGATGATGCGACTCGTGTAGGCCACGTACACCTCATCGTCGTACACCGCGTCGGCTGGCCATTGCAGCAGCGCGACAGCGTCCGCGACCGCCGCCGGAAAGAGCGCGGCGTCGGTTTCGATGCCGTACCCGGCGCAAAAGGCCTGATAACCCTCGCCTTGAAAGGTCGGTCCCGGATAGATGAGCGTGAAGTCGACGTCGAAGAGCACCGCCTTCGTCATGAGCGAACCGGGGCTGCACATCGTCCGGGGCCGTCACCGACGCAGGTGGCCGAAACAACTGGTATCGGCTCGACTCCTCGGAGGATGATCATCCGTTCATTATAAAATTGCACGATACCCATGCCTGAGTGGAAAGACACCGTCAATCTGCCGCGAACCGACTTCCCGATGAAGGCCAACTTGCCAACCAGCGAGCCGGACGCGCTCGCGCGCTGGGCGAGCATGGATCTCTACGGGAAGATTCGTGAGCATCGGCGCGGCGCCCCCAAATTCGTCCTGCACGACGGTCCGCCGTATGCGAACGGCAACATTCACATGGGAACCGCGCTCAACAAGATCCTGAAGGATTTTGTCGTGAAGTCGCGGTCCATGGAAGGCTTCGATGCCCCGTACGTCGTCGGGTTCGACTGCCACGGTCTGCCCATCGAGGGGCAGGTAGACCGCGAACTCGGCCCAAAGAAGCGCAGCATGTCGACGGCCGACTTTTGCCGGGCCTGCCGCGCCTACGCTGAACGATTTATCGGCACCATGACAGCGCAGTTCCAGCGGCTGGGCGTACTCGGCACATGGGACGAACCGTACCTGACGATGGACTTCAGGTATCAGGCGGCAATCGCGCGCGCCTTTGGCAAGTTCGTCGACCACGGGCTGGTCTACAAAGGCAAGAAGCCCGTTCACTGGTGCATCCACTGCCGCACCGCGCTGGCAGAAGCCGAAGTCGAGTACGAGGATCACACCTCGCCGTCGATCTACGTCGAATTCCCATTGCCGGCCGAGCACGCGGGCGAACTCGTGGCACGCGTGCCGGCGCTTGCGGATCGGACGGTGACGGTCCTCATCTGGACGACGACGCCGTGGACGATCCCGTCGAACCTTGCAGTCGCGTTTCACCCCGAGCTCGAGTACGCGGCGTACGCCGTCGGCGATCGCGTCGTCATCATGGCTGAAGGTCTGTCCGCAACGGTGGCGTCCGCGACGGGCGTCACCCTTGGCCAGCCGGTTGCACGGATGAAGGGTGAGGTCTTCGATCGCATCGCCTTCAAGCATCCACTGTACGAGCGCGACTCGCACGGCGTGCTGGCCGACTACGTCACCCTGGACGCCGGCACGGGCGTCGTGCACACAGCGCCGGGCCACGGTGCCGACGACTTCAGGACCGGCCTGCGTTACGGCCTCGAGACCTACGCGCCGATCGGGCCCGCCGGTCACTTCCTCGACACCGTCGAACTCTTTGGCGGGATGCGCGTCTTCGACGCAAATCCCAAGGTAGAGGAGGCGCTGAAGGAACGCGGCCGCCTCTGGCATCGGCAGTCGTTTTCGCATCCCTACCCGCACTGCTGGCGCTGCCACAACCCGGTCATCTTCCTCGCCACCTCGCAGTGGTTCATTGCGTTGGACGATGAGAAGGTGCGTCAGGGCGACACGATGCGCACGCTGCGACAGACGGCGCTCGCACAGGTGGACAACGACGTGAAATGGATCCCGACGTGGGGCCACGACCGCATGTACAACATGGTGGCAAACCGTCCCGACTGGTGCATCTCCCGCCAGCGCGTGTGGGGCGTGCCGATTCCTGCACTCGATTGCGCCAAGTGCGGCGAAGCCGTCGTGTCGTCCGCGATCGTCGAAAAGGCAGCCGGCGTGTTCGAGCAGTACGGCGCGGACGCGTGGTACGAACGACCGACTGAAGAATTCGTTCCGGCCGGATTGACCTGCCCGACATGCGGGGGCGACAGCTTCGAGCGCGAGATGAACATTCTCGACGTGTGGTTCGACTCAGGGTCGAGTCACGAGGCCGTGCTCTCGGTCCGTCCCGAACTGACGTGGCCAGCTGACATCTACCTGGAAGGCAGCGACCAGCACCGCGGATGGTTCCAGAGTTCGCTGCTCGTCGGGATTGGCACGCGCGGGCGCGCGCCGTTCCACGAGGTGCTCACGCACGGCTTCATCGTGGCGGAAGACGGGCGGAAGATGTCGAAATCGCTCGGCAACTCGATCGAGCCCCAGGACATCATCAAGCAAAGTGGCGCCGACATCCTCCGGCTGTGGGTGTCGATGAGCGACTACACGCAAGAGATCCGGCTCGGAAAGGAAGTACTCGCGCGGGCGGTCGAGGCCTATCGAAAGATTCGCAATACGCTGCGCTACCTGGTTGCGAACCTCTACGACTTCAATCCGGAGACGGATCTGGTCGACGCATCTGCGCTCGAAGAAGTGGACCGCTGCATCCTCGCGCGCTACGCCGAGGTGGCGCTAAAGGCTCGTCGCTCGTACAGCAACTATGAGTACGGCACCATCTTCCAATCCGTGAACGCGTTCCTGACCGTGGACCTGAGTGCGTTCTACGCGGACGTCTCGAAGGACCGTTTGTACACATTCGCGGCGCGTTCGCGAGAACGGCGATCGGCACAGTCCGCGATGTACATCATGACGGACGGCCTGGCGAGGCTCCTCGCACCGATCCTGTCGTTCACCGCGGACGAAATCTGGCGGTATCTACCGGGCCGCCGGCTCGAGTCCGTGCACCTTGCACTGTTCCCGGAGCAAGCGCCGCTCGAAGCGCTCGTGGACACCGACCTGCTCCACCGGTGGGCGCGCCTCTCGGCGCTTCGTGAACGTGTGCTCGCCGAGATCGAGCCTCTTCGCAAGGACAAACAGATCGGCAGTTCGCTTCAGGCTCGAGTGGTGCTGTCGGCGCAACCGAAGGATCTGGCGTTCCTCGACAGCTACACGGCGCAGTTGCCCATGCTCTTCATCGTCTCCGAGGTGGTCCTTCAGGCGTCGCCCGACGCGGCGGAGTCGGCGCCTCAGATCACAATCGAGCGTGTCGGCGGCGTGAAGTGCGAGCGGTGCTGGCGGTATGTGCCGCGTGTCTCAACAGAGCCAGGCTGGGCCGGTCTGTGCGACCGGTGTCAGGAAGCGCTCGCCGAGCCCATTCATGGTTGACGCCAAAGGCGGCTTCGGGCGTCTCCTGCGTCTGGAAATCCTCGTGCCGCTCGCGATCGTCGCGCTCGACCAGCTCACCAAGTGGCTGGTTCGCGTTCGCGTGCCGTTGTACAGCAGCGTCGAGGTCATTCCGAACTTTCTCGATATCACGCACGTGCGCAACACGGGCACCGCGTTCGGCTTTCTCGACTCGGTCAACTTCCCCGGCAAAACGCTGGCGATCGGCATCGTCGCCATGTGCGCGCTCATTGCCGTCGCCCTCTACGCAGGAACCATGGCCACCCATCAGATCATGGCTCGTGTGGGCATGGCGCTCATCATTGGCGGCGCAGCCGGCAACCTGATCGATCGGCTCCTGGTCGGGTCAGTGGTCGATTTCGTGGATGCCTACTGGGGTGGCTTTCACTTCTGGGCCTTCAATGTCGCCGACTCAGCCATCAGCATCGGCGTGGCGCTGATGATCCTCGATATGATCAGAACAGGCACGCATGCATCCAATCCTGCTTGAGCTCGGCCCGGCGACCATCTACACCTACGGCGTGCTGCTGGCCGCCGCGTACATGCTTGGGTTGAAGCTGGCGATGGTCCGCGCGGCCCACAGAGGTCTCGACCAGACCCGCGTGATGGACCTGGGCATCTACATCATCATCAGCGCGCTTGTGGGCGCCAAGCTGCTGCTGATCGTCACCGACTTCAAGACCTATGTGAACGACCCGTCTGAGCTGATGAACCTGGTGCGCTCAGCGGGCGTTTTCTACGGCGGCCTCATTGCGGCGGTGGCGGTTGCGATTTGGTACATCCTCAAGGTTGGTCTCCCACTCTGGAAGACATGCGACGCGTTCGCACCGGGCATTGCACTTGGCCATGTCGTTGGCCGCTTCGGCTGCTTCTTCGCCGGCTGTTGCTGGGGACGACCGACAGACGTGCCGTGGGCCATCACCTTCACCAATCCGTACGCTGCCGCCAACGTTGGTACGCCGCTGAACATTCCGCTGCACCCGACGCAGCTCTACGAGGCCGGGGCAGAGGCGCTCATCCTCGGGCTACTCCTCCTGGTCGAGCGACGTGGCCGCAACTACCCGGGGCGGACCTTCTGGCTGTACATGCTGCTGTATGCCATCTCGCGGTTCATCATCGAGTTCTATCGCAACGATCCCCGGGGCGTCGTCCTGATGTTCTCTACATCGCAATTCATTTCGATCGTGCTCGTGCCCGTTGCGATCGTCATGCTCATTGTCCTCGCGAAATCGAGCAAGCCCGCGCCGGAGCGAGCGCGAAAGGCTGCCTGACATCCAGCCTCTCACCCTGACAGTCTCCGACGAACACGACGGGGAGCGCCTCGATCGCTTCCTCGTTGCGGAGTTCGCCGGTCAATCCAGGTCGCAGCTGCAGCGATTCATCGACGAAGGTCTCGTCCATGTGGACGGCCGTGCGGCGAAGGCGAATCTCCGCATCAAGGCCGGCAGCATAGTCGCGGTCGCCCTGCCGGATCTGGTTGATGCGAAGCCGGCGCCGGAAGATCTACCGCTCCCAATCGTCTATCAGGACGCGGACATCATCGTCGTCGACAAGCCCGCCGGCATGGTCGTGCATCCCGCAGCTGGACACCAGTCCGGGACGCTGGTGAATGCGCTGCTCCACCATGTCGACGATTTGAGCGGCATCGGCGGCGAGAAACGCCCTGGCATCGTGCATCGACTGGATCGTGGCACCTCTGGATTGATGGTGGTGGCCAAGCACGACGCCGCGCACCAGGAACTTGCCCGTCAGTTCCAGGATCGCGAAGTCGAGAAGGAGTACGTGGCGCTGGTGTGGGGTGTGGTGGTGGCGGGACGCCGTATCGAAGAGCCGATCGGACGCGACCCGAACAACCGAAAGCGGATGTCGAATCGTGCGAGACGCAGTCGCGAAGCCGTCACGCGCATCGTCCGGACCTTCGAGGTCAATCCCGCGCTCACGCTCGCGCAAATCGCCATTCACACCGGACGCACGCATCAGATTCGCGTGCATCTCAGCGCCATCGGTCACCCAATCGTCGGCGATTCGCTCTACGGCGGAGTCCACCGACGGGTGCAGGCCGATATCAAGGCTGTGCAAAAGCTGGATCGACCGTTTCTGCATGCGGCGAAGCTCGCCTTCAAGCACCCGATCGACGGCAGGCGCATGGCCTTCGAGAGCGAGTTACCGGCGGATCTCAAGTCGGTGCTCGATGCCCTCATCGCGAGGTCGCATCCGGAGCTGGTGGAAGAATAGCGGGCAGGGCGGGCCGGGCAAGCAGTGCATCACGCATAACTGGCGGAGGATCGGCGATGGCTATCGTGTTCAAAGGGCGCGTGTTCGCGGTTGACGTAGAACAGCGAATGTTTCCCAAC
>JBEBGB010001037.1:0-1680 GCA_040081675.1 Vicinamibacterales bacterium | reverse complement strand
CCCTCACACCCGCTGCTGCGCGACATCAACACGCGCTTCGACGTACCGCACTCGCGCTACAACGCGATCACGCGCCAGCACTTCGTGTCGGCTGGTCTGCAGATCCTCATCGAGAGTGCAGAGGCGGGCGTGCACGCGGCCGTCAGCGAGGACGGGTTCCGACGCGTCTACTTCCAGGGGCACCCCGAGTACGACGCGAACAGCCTGCTCAAGGAGTACAAACGCGAGGTGCTCCGCTATTTCCAGGACGAGCGCGAGCTGCCGCCATTTCCCGAGCACTACTTACCCGACGAGGCCAGGGCGATCCTCCGGGAGTACCTGCATGCGGCACACGACGCACACGCCGCGGGCCGTGAACTCCCCGAGTTTCCCGAGGCCGAGGTGGCGCCGCACCTCGACAACACCTGGCGCGACACGGCTCGCGCTGTCTTTGACAACTGGCTTGGCTTGGTCTATCAACTGACGCACTTGGAACGTCGCCTGCCGTTCATGGAAGGCATCGACCCGAGCCGTCCTCTTCAAGGACTGATGCGAGGGTAACCATCACACCCCTAAATTCGAGCGAGGCATAGAGACGATGAAGGACGAAACGCTGGCCATTCACGCAGGCTACAAGACCGACCCGACGACGAAGTCCGTCGCGGTGCCCATCTATCAGACAGTGGCGTACGAATTCGACAACGCCCAGCACGGCGCCGACCTGTTCAACCTCGTCGTGCCAGGCAACATCTACACGCGCATCATGAACCCCACGCAGGACGTTCTCGAGCAGCGCGTTACTGCGCTCGAAGGAGGGCTCGCCAGCCTGGCGCTCAGCTCGGGGCAGGCCGCCACCACCTACGCCATCCTCACCATTGCCAAGGCCGGCAACAACGTCGTGTCGGTTCCGCAGCTCTATGGCGGCACCTACACGCTCCTCGCGCACCAGCTGCCGAGCATGGGCGTCCAGACGCGGTTCGCGAAGGACGACAGCGCCGCGGCGCTCGAGGCGTTGATCGACGCGAAGACCGTGGCGGTCTTCTGCGAGACCATCGGCAATCCGGCGGGAAACATTCCCGACCTCGAAGCGATCACGACCATGGCGCACAAGCATGGCGTGCCGGTGATCGTGGACAACACGGTGGCAACCCCGGTGCTCATGAAGCCCATCGAATTCGGTGCGGACATCGTCGTGCACTCGCTGACGAAGTACATGGGCGGGCATGGCACCTCCATCGGCGGCATCATCGTCGACTCGGGCAAGTTCCCGTGGGCCGAGCAGAAGGATCGCTTCCCGATGTTGAGCACGCCCGAACCGGCCTACCACGGTGTCGTGTACACAGAGGCACTCGGTCCGGCGGCTTTCATCGGCCGGGCACGCACGGTGCCGCTGCGCAACATGGGGTCGGCGATCAGCCCGTTCAATGCGTTCCTGTTCCTGCAAGGTATCGAAACCCTGTCGCTTCGCATGGAGCGTCACGTGTCGAACGCAATGGTGGTGGCCAATCACCTCGAGAAGCACCCGAGCGTGTCGTGGGTGAGCTACGCGGGGTTGAAGTCGTCGCCCTACTACCAGCTGGCGCAGAAGTACACGAAGGGACGCCCCTCGGCGCTGCTGACCTTTGGCATCAAGGGTGGCTTCGACGCGGGCGTGAAGTTCTACGATGCCCTCGAGATCTTCAAGCGGCTCGTGAACATCGG
>JBEBGB010001036.1:0-1681 GCA_040081675.1 Vicinamibacterales bacterium | reverse complement strand
TGCGGGCTCCGGCGATCACAGAGGCCGACCTTCGGCCGATTTACATCGGTTCGCAAGGCAACCTCGGACTGAACGGACCGCCTCCGCTCATTGGCGTGCCCGCCGCAGCGCCCGATGCGGGCGGCTCTGCCGCGCCGGCGTCAACGGCACCGCCGAACGCGTCCACGCCCCGTTCGCCCGCGTCTGCGCCCGGTGCGGTACCAAGCGGACAGGTCGCCGCGCCGCCAGGGACCACATTCGCTGTGCCGCAGGGTTCGACGCCAGTGCCAGGTACGGTGCTCGTGCCAGTGCAGCCTCCAGACGCGCAAGCCGCGCAGCCGGCCACGCTGCCGACGCAGGTGCCGCCGCCGGGTGTGCCTGGCGCAACAGCCGCGCCGTCGGCTGATACGGTTCCACTCGCGTCGCCCGGGGTCGGCGCCGCGCAGGTCATCATCACGCCGCCGGGCACGAGCCTGCGGGTCGGTGCCGGACCGTACACCATTCCGCTGTCGATTCAGAACGTGTCGCGGCTCTCGATGGTCACCTTGACGCTGACATTCGATCCGGCGCTGCTGCGCGTGCGTGCGGTCAACGAGGGAAGCTTCATGCGGTCAGGCGGCGCCAGCGCGACGTTCACGCAGCAAGTCGCCGCTGGCCGGGTCGACATCACGATTTCCCGTGCGGCTGACGCCACGGGCGCGACCGGGGCCGGCCTCCTTGGAGCCGTGCTCTTCGACGCGGTCGCTCCGGGCACGGCCACGTTGTCGGCCAACGGCACCGCAACCGGTCCTGGCGGGACGCCCATGGGTCTGCAGTTCCGTCCAGTGACGGTCAGCATTCAACCATGAGCCGAGCGCGTGAACGTGGCTACACGTTCATCGAACTCCTCGTCGTCACGGCCATCGTCATGCTGATGGCGTCTGCGGTGATGCCCCTGGCACGCGTGACAGCGACACGACAGCGGGAAGCTGATCTGCATCGAGCTCTTCGTGAAGTGCGCACGGCCATCGACAAGTACAAGGACGCCGCCGACTCGCAGCAGATCGCGTCACTCGAGGTGAAGGCCGGCAGCGAGGGATATCCGGCGGACCTGCAGGTGCTGGTCGACGGCGTGGCGGTGCAGAACGATGCGACGGGCCGCAAGTTGAAATTCCTGCGCCGCGTTCCTGTCGACCCGATGACGCACTCAACGGAGTGGGGCATGCGCTCGTATCAGGACGAACCCAACGCCACGCGGTGGGGCGGACAGAACGTATTCGACGTCTATACGAAGTTCGAGGGAACCGCGCTTGACGGCACCAAGTATCGTGACTGGTAAATTGCGCAGTTCGCGCGGCTTCACGATCATCGAGCTGATGGTCGTCATGACGATCATCGTCACGCTGGCGACGATCGCGATGGTGCAGTATCGACAGAGCGTGCAGATGGCGAGGGAGGCGGTCTTGAAGGACGACCTCTTCAAGATGCGCGACGCGATCGACCAGTACTACGCCGACAAGACGCAGTACCCGGCCACGCTCGACGATCTGGTCACGGCTGGCTACTTGAGAGCCGTGCCGAAGGATCCCATCACCAACGCCGTCGATTCGTGGCAAGCAGTTCCGTCTGAACCCGATCCGAACAACCCCTCGATCACGCCGGGTGTGTACGACGTGAAGAGCGGGTCGGATCAAACGGCCATCGACGGTTCGCGCTACGCCGA
>JBEBGB010001035.1:0-1682 GCA_040081675.1 Vicinamibacterales bacterium | reverse complement strand
AACTGTCGCCCATCGATGGCCGTGACCGACGCGGTTCGCGCGTCGGTGGACGACGGACACCAGGTCGACAGCCGCGGGAAGCGGCGAGCGGTTCCAGGAAGCGCCGTCCGTCGTGAGCAGCACCAGCCCGCCTCCGCCCACGAGCCAACAGACAGACGATGTTGGCGCGGAGCCAGCCCGGATTTGAGATGCCTGGCTCTGGTCGACCGCAGTCCAGGTAACACCACGATCGGTCGAGCGCTGCACCTGGCTTCCATCGAAACGCCATTGAGCAACGCGGTCCGGTGCGACCACGGTCGTCCAGCCAACCCGTTCCTGAACTGGCGCGATCGAGCGAAAGAGCGCCGGGCCGGCATCGGTGGCCTTGGACTCGGCAGGCGCGGATGCCCCACCGGCAGCTCGAGCAGCCGGAGCAGGGGGCAGCGGCGGCGCTGCAGGTGCCGGAGCGGCCGCAGCCGGAGCCGCAGGTTCGGCCTTTTGCGCAACATCGGCGTCAGACAATGCCCCCGTCGTCTTGCCGAGGGCATTCTGACCGGCCGCTTCGTCGAGACTCTGAGGTCGTGCCTCTCGTGCATCCTTCGACGGCTCGGCTCGGAGCGCGTCTAAACTCTGGGCCTTTGCTGCTTGCACAGTGTTCGACGCATCGGGCCTGGCTCGCAGGAGGCCGGACGACGTCTGGCCCGCGGCATCGACAGCGGACGACGGGGCCGGAACTACGGGCAGCACCCGCGCATCGACCTGGGGCGCCGGAACCTCTGGGGCTCGAACGACCGCTGTGGATGCTCCGCGTGCCGAAGACGGTTCGGCGGGCTGCGGCGTCCGTACCCAAACCGCCAGTGCTACAACAGCGGTGGCGGCTGCAGTGAGTGGCACAACCCACGTGAACCATCGACGCCAAGGCGACCCGGCCTCCACCACCGCCGTGGACCGAGCGGCGTCAGCGGTGCTGACGAGTGTTGCGAGAAGCGTCTGGCAGCGCGCACACGTCGCCGCGTGCACCTGCGCCTGTTCGAGCGCGGCTCCGACAAGCACGCCGTCCGCCCAGGCGGCCGCCGTCTCGGCGTCGAGGCATAGCTCGGTTTGCTCACCTTGCGGGGTCCACCCGTCGCGGAGCCATTGCTCGAGCTGTTCGTCGCGGTCTCCAGGACTCTTGATCGCTGGATTATGCTGCGTCACGAGAGCCCTCCCTCGTTAGAACGATCGAGTCCCGATATCTTGCGGGCGTCACTCCTGCTTGTCTCAACGCCCGTTGGACTTTCGGTGGTCGCCAGCAACTCAGCGAGGTCCAGTGGCCCGGCGTCAGCAGCCAGCGAAGCGAAGCATTCAGCGATCTCGGCCTCGCCGAGACCGTGTTCGGTGCACAGCCGCTCTTCGACGCCCCCGCGGATGGTCGCACGGGTCTTCGACAGCTGACGCGACACTGTCGCTTCATGCTCGCCAAGCAGCCGACCCACCTGCGCCAGAGTCATCTGCTGCGCATAGTAGCAGGCCAAACGCAGCCGGTCCTTCGGGGAGAGCACCGCCAGGACCGTGGCGAGCGCCGCGTGCATGACACCAACAAATCGAAGCCGCTCGGGGTCCTGCGGCGCGGGGTGTGCGGCAAGCGCGTGCGGCGACTCATCGTCGGGAATCGGCTCGGTCCGCTTCCGCTCGCGGAGCCGATCGACATGTCGCTGGGACAG
>JBEBGB010000262.1:0-6789 GCA_040081675.1 Vicinamibacterales bacterium | reverse complement strand
GAGATGTACTCGCCCGAATAGGCACCGCCACTCACAGCGACAATGATGTACTGTTTGCCGTCGACCGAGTAGGTCATCGGTGATCCACTTTGCGGCGCCGGCATCCAGACCGCACCAACCTGGTTGCCGTTGGTCTTGTCATAGGCGCGCAGCATCGCCCCACGCGGATGTTCCGGCGTCGTGGTCACTGCCGGGTCGCCGAGGATCACCAGCGTCTTGGTGACCATCAGTCCGACGCTGCCCTGCTGCCCAGTCTTCGGAATGTTGAGCCCGCGCAGCGCCGGGTGGTTGCGTACCTGGTCCGGCGTGTCGCCGTGCGGCACTTGCCACACCAGGTCGCCGCGATCCAGGTTGATCGCCGACAGCACACCGTACGGCGGCTTGACGACCGTCAGGCCCTGAACGTTCAGACCAGGCGGTGGCGGCGGGGCGGCCGCGGCCGGAGTCCCGGTGACCGCGGCAGGAGCAGCCGCGCCCCTGCCAACGGGTGCGGGTGGCAGCCCCTGTTTCGCGAGGATGGCGTTCAGCTTCTTCTGCGTTTCGCTCAACTCCGGTGCATCGGCGCCGCTGCCAAAACCGGGGCCTTCGTTTACGCGGAACGGCTGGCCCGCGATGCCGGCGACGTAACGAATGTCGGAGAAGCCCGGCGGAGGTTCAACCAACCCGAGCAGCGACACGCCGGCGTTCGCTGCCTGCGCGAACACCGTGTGCAGCTCCGGGTCGTATGACGCGCCCGGCCAGTTGGTGCCACCGCCGAGCGTGCCGATGGTGATCGACTGAAGTGGTCCGCCCACCTTGCTCACGACCGGCGGCAGGAACATCGGTCCCATGCGGTACATCTTCACCTTCTCGAGCGCTTCGGCGCGCATCTCGGGCGTGAAGTTGATCAGTTCGTCCACCGTGACCGCCTGGCGCGCGTAGGCCGGCGGTTTGGTCGGGAACGGCTGCGTGGGCGAGGTCTTCTCGCCGGGCACGTCGGTCTGGGGAACCGGACGCTCTTCAATCGGCCACACCGGTTGCCCGGTGATGCGGTCGAAGACGTAGAGGAACGATTCCTTGCTCGGAAGGGCCACGGCCTTGATCGCACGGCCGTTCACGTTGATGTCCGCGAGCAGCGGCGCGGACGACAGGTCGTAGTCCCAAATCGGATGGTGCGCCACCTGGAAATGCCACTTGCGGATGCCCGTCTTCAGGTCGACGCACACGAGCGTGTCAGCAAACAGATTGTTGCCCGGACGATGACCGCCGTACTGATCGGAGGTGGGATCCTCAACCGGCAGGTAGACGAGACCGGCTTCTTCGTCCACTGTGATCTGCGTCCACACACCAGCGTTGCCATTGACGGCCCACGAGTCGTTCTCCCACGTCTCGTTGCCGAACTCGCCCGGTCGTGGAATCGTGTTGAACGACCACAGCACCTTTCCGGTGCGAACGTCGAAGGCGCGCGCGATACCCTTTGTGTTGTTGTGGGTGGCGACCTGCGTGCCTTCCTTGAACGACGAGCCAACGAGAATGACGTCCTTGGCAACAGTCGGCGTCGCGTGCAGTCCGATTTCACCAGTCTCGAGATCGATCGGCTGACGATTGCCGAAGACCACGCCAACCTTGAGATCGACGATGCCGTTGGTGCCGAACGTGGGAATCGGCGCGCCGGTGTGCGCGTTCAGCGCGATCATGCGGTAGCCGGGCGTGACATAAATCACACGGTCGTCGCCCTTGCCGTCAGTCCAATATGACACGCCGCGGCCGGACAATTGGCGCGGTGCGTTCGAAGCACGCTTCCCCTCGCGGAAACTGTACGACCACATCAACTCGCCCGTCTTGGCATCGAGCGCGATGACCGATCGGCGCGTGCCGGCTGTGGTGTACAGCACGCCGCCAATCATCAGCGGCGTCCCTTCGAGTTTGTACTCAGGACGCGGACCGAGGTTGTCCGTCTTGAAACGCCACGCGACTTCGAGCTTGTTGAAGTTCGCGGCAGTGATCTGGGCCAGCGGCGAGTACTTACTGCCTCGCACGTCGGCGGTGTAGTGCGTCCACTCGCCGTTGGCGGTACTTGGCGGGCCGGATGCTCGATTCTGTCCCCGCAGGTATGGGGTTGAAGCCAAGCCGACGCCGACGACCGCTATTGCGGCCGCAACCCGCCACTCCGTTCGTGTCATAACCACTCCCCGCATACAGCTGGCAATAGTGACCCGTTCGGCCACCGATGGGGCGCCAGTGTAACGCGTGAGAGGGCCGCGGACCGGATTAATAAGTCGTTAAGAGCGGCTCGAACGGGAGGTTCGTCCAAATAGCAGCGGCGGCACGGACAGCCCGCGTCGGCGACGAACTCAGGGCTTGGAGAAGTCGACGTTCACCTGCGCCGGCTCGCGTGTGACCGTGACGGCAATGTGATAGGTGGCGCCGGATCGGTCGACAACCATGAGATCGCGGGTGCCGATCTTTACCTGGTAGTTCACGAGCGGCGTCTCTCCAACTTTCACGCCGTCTATCTGCACCGTCGCGCCTTCCGGACCGTTGACGGTGATCGAGGACAACGGCGTTTCGATGTCCAGATTGGCCGTCCCGCCCGGTTCGATTTCGACGGACTGACTCAGGCTGAATCCAAGGGCTCGATTTCGCACCGTGATCTCGTGAACGCCTGGCTTCAGCATGACCCTGTTGCCCGTGTCGAGTTGAAGCGCCCGGTCACCTTCAGAGATGGAGACGTCCATCGGCGCCGACACATGCAACCACCCGGCGTAAATGGATTCGGCGAGCGTTTCGGTCTTGCCTTCAGTTATCGTGACCGTCCGTCGCACCGATCCCTGCATCGACTCCATCACCACCGTGTGTTCGCCGGGACTGAGATCTCTCATCGTGACCGGCGTGACCCCTCGCGGCCGGCCGTCCACGTTGACCTTTGCTCCCGGGGGAACTGACGTCGCCACGAGGGTGCCCAGGGGCTTCGCCTTCCAGTCGACTGCGACGCCGGTGTCCTGCCCTCTCTGAATGTCGATCGTTTGCGCGCGTCTTACACCTCGCAGACGCAGTTCCACGTTGTGCGTGCCGATCGGCAATTCGACGCGAACGGGCGTCGTGCCCACCGGTTGTCCGTCCACAAACACCTGGGCGCCCGAGGGAACCGAGGCAAATGTTGCCGACCCGATCTTGCGTGAGGCCGCGTAGTCGTTCCATTTGATCTTGCCGACCATTGCGGCTCCGCCCACGGCGGCGAGCAGCACGAGACCAGCCGCGACTTTCACTGCGAGGCGGCCGACGCCGGCCAGGTCGGGCATGACTTGGGGTAAGATCCTGCCCACTCCCTTAACCAAGCCTTCGCTGGTCCTCACGGGCGGCGTTGGACGCGGTTCACCGAGCGAAGGCGCGAGTGCGCCTGGCGTCAGTGTTGCCGGCATGCTGGGGAAGACGATCGGGGACGTGGCCGCACTCCAAACCGAAGGAGCGGCGGTGGCGACCTCGGCCGGCAGGAACGGCGCGGGTCTACCAGGTTGAGATTCTGAGGTTCGGGCCGCTCGCTGGCTGATCACCCAGGTTTTCAGGGCTTCTGCCGCGGCGACCAATTCTCGTTGGCTATCCATGTCCTACTTCATTATCGGCCGGCGTCCGATAAACGACACGATGGAGACGCCATCTGCGGAGACGCCACCTGCCCGTGAGGTGACTCGCGGTTCGTCGGCCCCTCAACCCGATACCCGACTACTCGAAGCTGCGCAGCGTCAGCTTGACACACTCCGCGCCTCAATGGATGCGCGTTTGGGCGAGCTCGAGGTGGCGCTCACCAACCCGTCGCAGGCCGCGTCCCTGCCGGCGCTGGTCATGGAACTGTCGCGCCTTGCCACCAGCGAGGCCCACGCGACGGCCGCACGCATCTGCATGCAGCTGCGGCATGAGAACGAAGCCACTCTCCTCGACGCCGAGACGCGCCATGGCTCACTCCTCGAGGCGCAGCGCAAGATTGTCTGGGAGCACCAACGCGCGCTCGAGGCCGCCCAGAAACAAGTCGAGCTGCTCGAATCCGAGAAGCATTCGCTCACGCAGTCGGCCCGCGATCAGATGCAACTGCTCGAAGTCGAACGGGCAGCACGGGCGGAATCCGACCGTTCCGTCGCCCTGCTCGAGCGCCAGCTCCAACTAGCCGCAGCTCAATTCGACGAGGTCAACACCGCAGCCCGCAAACAGGCCGACGAACACGCGCGGGTGTACGACGAAGCAGCAAGCCTGCGGGCCGAGCTCGAAGAGCTCAGTGGACAGTTCACCGTCGAGCAATCGCGGGTGGGGGTCCTGACGCGCGAGCAGGCGGAAGCCGCCGACCGCATTGCCGGCCTTCAGCTCGAGTTGGAGCAGGCACTGCTGCAGGTCGACGCCGAACGTCAGGCAGTCACACATCACGTCGAAGCGCGCGATCAGGCGGTCGCTCGGATCGCCGAGCTCGAGAGCGCACTCGACGACGTTCAGCGGCAGCGAGACGCAGCCACTCAGAGCCTGTCGCCGCACGAAGCACGGAGTGCCGCGCTCGAGAGTCAGCTCGCGGATGCGGTCGCCGCTGTGAACAATGCGACCGCGCAACTCGAGGCTGAGCGCGGCGCGACCACTGGGCTCCGGGCTGAACTCGAGGCAGCGCAGGGAGCGACCACCGAGCTGCGGGCTGAACTCGAGGCAGCGCGCGGAGCGACCACCGAGCTGCGGGCTGAATTCGAGGCAGCGCGCGGAGCGACCACTGAGCTGCGGGCTGAACTCGGGGCAGAGCGCGGAACGGCCACCGAACTGCGGGCTGAACTCGCAGCAGCGCAATCGGCGAGGGACGCCGAGCGCCAGACGCTGGCGACGCTGCAGCTCGCAGCGGCCGACATCGACAGCGTGCGCGGCGCACACGATGAGGCGCTTCGGGAACGTGATGCCGAGCGCGGGCGCTTCGCCGATCTCGACCGCGCCCACACGGCACTCCGCAACCAGCTCGAGGCAGAACGCGCGACGCTCGCCGAGCTGACTCGCCGCGGTAAGAAGTCCGGTGGCGACCGCGCCGCGCTGGCCGACGAGCTGAATCGGGTCATGACCGCCAAAGCGGAACTCGCAGCCGCGCTCGCGGAGGCACAGGCGCGAGCCAGTCACAGCCTGACGGCTGAACAGGAACAGCGTCAGGCCACTGAGCACGCCGTCGCCGAAGCCGGGGCCGCACGCGGCGATCTCGCGGCTGCCCTGCAGTTCCTCCAGGCTGCCGAGCGGGCTCGCGACGCGTCGCAACACACGGCGAGCGCGCTCGAAGAGAAGCTTGCGGCAATTGAGCACGAACACCAGGCGTTGACCGCGCTGCTGGATGAAGAACACGCACGGGCGAACGGCCTGCAAAGCGCGTTGGCCGAGGCCGAAACCACACGCCGCGACCTGGCCCAGGCCCTCGGGAAGCTCGAGGCAGCGGAGCGCGCGCGCGACGCGGCGCAGAGCAAGGTGGACGGATTCGAGGAGCAGATCGCTGCAATTGAACACGAACGTCAGGCGCTCGCCTCCGCGCTGGACGTCGAGTTCGCGCGAGCTGCCGATTTGCAAAAGTCGACCGCTCAATCCGAAGCTGGGCGACACGACCTCGCGGAGGCTCTCCAGAAACTCGAGGCGGCCGCGCGAGCCCGCGACGATGCTCAACAAGCGGTGAGCGGATTCGAAAAGAAGATCGGCGCGATCGAGCAAGAGCGCCAGGCACTGGTCGCGGCACTGGACGCCGAGCGCATGCGAGCGGCGGAATTGCAGAAGGCCGTCGGCGAGACCGAGCGGCGGCTGGCCGAGGCCAACGCTGTGGCCGAGACGCTGCGGCTCGAGTTACTCGAAGCGCCAGAGCCGGCGCCAATGTCCGTCGCCGACGAGGACGAGGTCGAGCTGTCATTTGACGAACCGGATGATCAGGACGCGGCTCGACCGGGTGGCACCAGCGGCGTTCGCGTAGCGACACGGTATTCCTTCGCGTCACGCATAGAGATTGGCGTGAACGGACGAACGGGGCAACTCGTGAACTTGTCGGTTGCGGGCTGCGGCATCCGCACCTCGACGGCACTCGAGACTGGTGCTGCCGTGATCGTGCAGCTTCCCGGCGAGGCGGGTGCTCCGTGCGAGGGCGTCGTGGTGTGGTCGCGGCGAGAAGGTTCGAGACACACCAAATTGGCCCATCGGTCCGGCGTCCAGTTCACGAAGGTCGATGTCATGGCCATCGAAGCCTTCATGATTCTCGAGGCCGAAGTCTAGAAAGGCCATGGGCGCTGGGCGATAGGCGATGGGCGTGTAATTGCTCCCTGGCGTCGCCTGCGCATCAGTCGCACACGTATGCTGACCACCCATGACATTCACCAGTGATGTGCAGACGCTGCTGATTCGCGAACTCGACGGACTGGGGCGTGAAGTGGGTCTGTTCCCAGACGATCACAAGCTGTGGGTGACGCCAGTGGGCGTGGCCAATTCAGCGGGAAACCTGGCGCTGCATGTCGCCGGCAACCTGCAGCACTTCGTCGGCGCGCTTCTCGGTGGAAGTGGATACGTTCGGGATCGGAACAGCGAGTTCGCCACCCGCACCGGCACCCGCGCCCAGGTCCAACACGAGTTGCAGGCGGCCGTGCAGGCCGTCGAGTCCACGCTCGCGCGAATGGACACCGCTGCCCTGCAACGGCCGATGCCTGGCGCGCCCAACGGACTCACGATCCGAACGGACCTGTTCCTGCTGCACCTGGTCTCGCATGCGGCTTTTCACCTCGGACAGGCCGGATACGTTCGTCGCATCGTCTGCGGCGACGGCACGAGTTC
>JBEBGB010001034.1:0-1683 GCA_040081675.1 Vicinamibacterales bacterium | reverse complement strand
GACCGTCCTGACCGTCCCGTCCAGCCATCTTCGCTCTCATCTCAGCCGCCTGGCATGCACGTGGGCGCCGCGGCGCGCCACCTTCACCTCGACGCGATGCAGCGAGCGTGATGCGCGGACCGGCCAGTAGCCAAGTACGTAGTAGTTCGCCGCATCCCGCAGGATTCGATCGATCGGGGGACCGACGTCGTAGCTCGACGCGAAGACCTCGCCTCCCGTCATTTCCGGCATGCCACCGCCACGCAACGGTGCTCGACCCGGGATGAGCGCATACACCGACACGTTCGACTTGGCGGCCTCCGACAGCGCGAAGGCCCATGTTGTTTCAAACGAACGAGGTGCGGACGGCGCTGGCTCACTGACATTGCACACATACGGCGACCCAACGCAGACGATCACCTTGCGTCTGCTCGCGTTGGACGACACCATCTGCGAGATCTCGCCGATGCGCTGGAGCACATCCCCGATGGTGGACCACGAGGCCAACGGCCACGCACCGCCGCGGTATGCGGCGATGCGCGACTCGCCGGTCGCCCGGTCGCCGAAGGCCTCGTCTGAACGGACATGCAACCGCACGACTGGCAACTCGTCGGTCTCTCTGGCGCTCGAGACAAACGCGCGTGCGATGGTCTGGACGGTCTGAGTGCCAATCGCCGCGACGCCCGTGTCGTCGAGCAGGAGAACCACGGTTCGCGCAAAGTCCGGATCGTCGCGAAGGGGCGGCGTCACTTCGGCAAAGGTGGTGATGGTGACGGGCTTGCCGTCTTCGCGAATCGAGAAATCGGCCTGTTGCAGGCCGCGTACGGGCTGGCTCTTGTCGTCAACGACGACGGCGTCGATCTCGACAAAGTCGCCAGCGTCCGACGCTGGCTGCTGTCGCGCAGAGAGCAGCGCCGACAGAAGCACTGCGACGACAAAGATCGTCGGCGCCTGGTTCATGGCCGGTCGATCATGACGGGCCTGCTGCCAGGGTGATCGCTTTGTCGATGACCGAGACGGTCAGCGGTGCGACGGCCAGGGCGAGCAGTTCGGGACGAGTAACCCAGCGCGCATCTGACACGTCGGACTCGGGCCGAAGCCGACCGCCGATAGCCGTGCAGACGTAGTCCACCAGCACGTAGTGATACTCGACTCGGCCATCGGCAGCGAGGTGGATGCGATCGAGCACCTCGATCATCGGTCCGACTGCGACAACCAGGCCTGTTTCTTCGAGCACCTCGCGTTGGATCGCGGCAACCAGGGTCTCACCCACTTCCACGGCTCCGCCCGGCAAGCTCCACTCTCCCTCGAGAGGTGGCCGGCCGCGTTTCACCACAAGCACCCGATCGGCATCGACGATCACGGCACCAACGGCAACGACGGGGCGGGGCGGAAATGCGCGGACGTCGGTCACAGGCCGAACGCTTTGACAACGACTCGCTTGCGGCGTTGACCGTCGAACTCGGCGTAGAACACCTGTTCCCACGGTCCGAGGTCGAGTGTCCCGCTCGTGATGGGCAGCATCACCTGGTGACCCATGATGGTGCGCTTCAAGTGCGCATCAGCGTTGTCCTCGCCTGTCTGGTGATGGCGATAGTTCACACCGGAAGGCGCAAGCTTCTCGAGCCACACTTGAAAGTCGGCGATCAGCCCGTCTTCCCAGTCGTTCACGAACACGCCGGAGGTGATGTGCATGGCCGACAC
>JBEBGB010001033.1:0-1685 GCA_040081675.1 Vicinamibacterales bacterium | reverse complement strand
GGAAAGAGCCCTCGCGCCGAGCGCAATGTCGACGATTTCAAGTCCATTGCATCAGAAAACACCGAATCCATGCTGTTCGCCGAGTACCACTACTGGAATGCGAAGGGACTTCCCACCTTCGGGCAACGGCGTCGATGCGCCAAGATTGGTGGTCGTTGAAGTCATCAATCTCAAGCCATTGAAAGGGGAAGTCCCATGAGCGAGATTACACGAGGTCAAGCCGTTCGCGTCGGCGTCGATCTGGCCAAGCGCGTGATTCAGGTCCATGCCGTCGATGCTGCCGGGCGCGTGCTCACCAGTCGCGCCCTGCCGCGCGACAAGTTCATCGCCTGGTGCGCGCAATTGCCTGCCGGTTGCATCGTGGCCATGGAGACCAGCTCCAGCGCGCACCACTGGGCGCGCAAGCTCATCGCGTTGGGCCTGGACGCACGCATCATCGCCGCGCAACTCGTCAGCCCGTATCGCAAACAAGGCGCCAGCGGCAAGAACGACGCCAACGATGCCGCGGCCATCTGCGAAGCCGCCTCGCGCCCGCAGATGCACTTCGTGCCCGTCAAATCCATCGAACAGCAAAGCATGTTGTGCGTGCACCGCCTGCGCGAAGGCTTGAAGGCCGAGCGCACCGCGTGCATCAACCGCGTGCGCGGCTTGCTCGCCGAGTTCGGCCTGGTCTTTGCCAAGAGCCCGGCCGCGCTGCAAGCCGTGGTCACCGACACGCTCGAAGACGCGAGCAACGAGATGAACACGCTGGCCCGTCTGGTCGTGCAACAAGCGCAAATGCAGTGGCGCGAGCTCGATGCCCACATCGACTGGTGCGACGAGCGCATTGCCGCGCACGCCAAGGACAACGCCGATGTGAAGAAGGCCGCCACGCTGATGGGCATCGGACCCGTCACCGCCAGCGCCTCGGTGGCCACGGTGGGCGACTTCAAGCAGTTCGGGCACGGCGCGCAGTTCGGCGCCTGGATTGGCTTGGTGCCGCGCCAGCATTCCAGCGGAGGCAAGAACAACCTGGGCGGCATCACCAAGCGGGGTGACAACTACCTGCGCAGCCTGTTGATCCAGGGTGCGAAGTCGGCGGTGATGACGGCGCACAAACGCAGCGATCCGATCTCGCTGTGGGTCACGGCCCTGCGCGAGCGCTCGGGTTGGCAGAAGGCTGCCGTGGCGCTGGCCAACAAGAACGCCCGCATCCTGTGGGCGGTGATGACCAAGGGCGAGGCGTTCGACGCGCGCCACGTCAGCGTCAAGCCAGGTGCGCCGACGCCGACGACATCCGCAGCCATGGCCTCATAGGCCGCAACGATTCCATCACGCAGCAGGCATCAGCCAGAAGGTGAAGTGACAGGTCAGACCGGCAGCGGACAAACTCGACTAACCCTTGGTGGCTCGAATCGTCGATGTCCACGGGATTGGAATGGAGACCCCGCTGAGCGGTTCGCATCTGGGTCCGCACACCAGGCCACAGCGCCCGTGCAACAAGGCCGTCTGTAGAGAAGCAGTCTGCTCCTTCGTCACGCCCTTCATTGCCGCCTGCTCATCATCGACAACGAACCTGCATCTAGCTCATCGACGACGAATACGAATACAGCTTGACAAGGAGGGAACAACGAACCTGCATCTAGCTCATCGACGACGAATACGAATACAGCTTGACAAGGAGGGAAGTCCCTGTAAAGGGTTAG
>JBEBGB010000261.1:0-6816 GCA_040081675.1 Vicinamibacterales bacterium | reverse complement strand
CATCGTATACGACCGAAGGGCCTTGACGATCCGTGTCGTATTACCCGACACTGTGTGGGTCGTCCGCCGAAGACAAGTTCCCAGCCTTGATCTCGGCTTTCCCTCGATCGTCAGCGTGTTCGAGCGTACGTGCGTCTGCCACTGAGCTGCGCCGCGTGCGTGAGGCTCACGTGATCGATGTGTGGGGAGGCCGTGGATCGGACCCAGTTGCTTCCATACAACGTGTGTGGAAACGACGTCCGTCTCGGTGCCCTCCAGGCGACGTGTAGCGTGTTCGGGGCTGCTTTCTCATCCGTGGTCGGCGGTATCGGCGTTGCACGGTTTAGCCGATACCAGTCAAGAGGTTTGTGTAGTTATGCGGAGTAGCCGTTCTTTCCTGGGCGTTCTCCTGGTTGCGCTAGCAGCGTCGGCGTGTGCAGTCGAAAAGAGCTCGAATCCGTTGAGCCCGTCAGTCGCGGGTCCGATTCCGGGCGTCAATATCAGTGCGCCAGACATCGTGAACCCGTCGGCGGGTGCTCGCATGTCGACCGATCAGCAACCCGTGACGCTGACGCTCCAGAATGCGTCCACGTCGGGCGTGCGTCCACTGAGCTATGTCTTTGAAGTGGCGGCTGACGCCGGCTTCTCGAACATTGTGGTGTCGCAGAGCGGCGTACAGCCGGGCGACAGCGGTCGCACCAGCCTGAAGCTGTCCGATCCGCTGGCGAGTCAGCGGACGTACTACTGGCGCGCGCGGGCGGAAGACGGCGCGAACACCGGGCCGTTCTCGGGCTCGACCGCGTTCACGATTTTCACGCCGGTCGTGCTCCAGCCTCCGGTGCTGGCATCACCGGTCGGTGTGACGACGATCGACAACCTGTCGCCGCGGTTCGTGGTGACCAACTCGGCGCGGACGGGTCCGGCCGGTGCCGTGAGCTATCTCATCGAGTTGTCGAACACGGACACGTTTGCCACGGTCCTTGCTGCGTGGGTCTTCGACGAGCAACCCAACCAGAGTGCGCTCAGTGCGCCGGTTGGCCTGTCGCCCTCGACCATCTATTTCTGGCGGGCCAGAGCGTTCGAATCGTCCGCGAGCAGCCCGTTCTCGGCTCCTCAGGCATTCCGTACGCCCACACCGGTCGTCACACAGCCGTCTGGCGGCGGTGGTGGCACGCCCACGAGTTGCGGTGGGAATGCCGGGGCTGACGGCATCAGCATGAACTCGGCGACGATCGAGAACTCTCCCGTCGATCTGGCAAGTTGGTGCGTCGGCGCAAAGATTACGAGCATCCAATTCCTGGCCAACTCGTTCCGAGTCGACTTCTCCAGGCGCGACGGCGGAAATCGTTGGCCAGACTTCGTGCCTCCCGGATGGGGAGGACCGCTGCAGTACACGCTCGGCATGTGTTTGCAGGTTGGTGGCAAGTGGTCCTGCTCGGCGGTGGTGGAGTTCTGGCACGGCCGCAGCCTGGACGAATCCGCTCCGCCGTGGGCCATTTCGCGCGACTGGTTCTACGACGGTCGCTGGGGAACGCTCGGCGGCCGGCAGCCGGCGAACGGCGAACAGGTGGGCATCTTCGTGTGCGCCGGCGATTGCCGAAACAAGACCGCGATCGATCCGGGAAGTCTCCGCGAGCGGTCGAACGTGCAGATCGTCACGTGGTCGAACTCTGGCGGGCCGAGTTATTCGTTCTGATTGTTCCCGGAAGGGAAGCGCCTGGTCACCGGACGGTACCCGGGCCTGTGTCCGAATCTGCACGCTCGAGAGTGGGCGGCCTTCTAGGTCGCCCGCCTCTTCCGATACAATTTCAGGTCTGACGTCCCGAAATTCAAGGACCGGCACGGCTTGACCAGAACACTTCAGGCGGCCCGACTGGGCATCGCGTTTCTGGCCGGCGCTCTCGCAGCCAGTTGCTCGAAAACTCCCATTGCACCGACGCCGACGCCCGTGGCGCCGCCGGTCATTTCGTGTCCAGCGTCACAGAGCCTGACGTCGCCCCTCGCGACGCCGATGTCCGTGGTCTACAGCTCTCCGTCTGTTGCCGGCGGCGCGTCGCCGATCACGACGGCCTGCACGCCCGCAAGCGGCTCGACCTTCCCCGTTGGCTCGACGACCATCACGTGCACGGCCACCGACGCGCAACAACGCGCCTCCAGCTGCAACCTCACGGTGTCGGTCTCTGTGCCGCCAAGGCTTCGCCTGACCAGGTTCGTGGCCTTCGGCGACAGCATCACCTGGGGAGAAGACGGCCAGAACTCGCTGACGGCTGACAGGGGCGGAGTCCTGACGTTCCTCAAGTCTGTCGTCCTGATTGGCCGCGAGTATCCGAGCGTGTTGCGCAGTTCGCTGGTGGGTCGCTACGCACTGCAGGTCGATGCGCTGGTCGTTCGGAACCAGGGAAACCCTGGCGAACCTGCGGGTGACCCGGCCGCACTCACCAGGTTCACGCAGGCGATCGCTGGGCAGCAGGTCGTGTTGCTCATGGAAGGCAGCAACGATCTCTACATCTCATATCGTGAGGGCAGTTCGGTGACCGAAGCCGCGCTGGCGAACCTGCAGAGGATGATCCGCGCCGCAAAGAATGCCGGCGTCGTGCCGTACCTCGCAACCGTGCCGCCAATGAATCCGAATGCGTGCACACCCATCTGTCGGGGGTTTGCTGCGAACCTGGTCTCCGCCTTCGACGACCGTCTCCGTCTGCTGGCGACCTCCGAAGGCATTACCCTCGTGGATGTGCACAAGGCGTTCAATGGAGACTTCTCGCTCCTCAGCCAGGACGGACTGCATCCCAACGCGTCTGGCTACGAACGCATCGCCGATACGTTCTTCCAGTCGGTCAAGGGCACGCTCGAACTGACCACGACACTGTCAGGCGCGCAGGCCCAAGCGCCCGTCCCGATGAGCGGATACTGAGTCCGCCGCTAGGGATAACCGACAACCTCGAAGAGCAGCAGCTCATCGTCGCGATGCAGTTCGCGCAGATAGGGTGCGAACTGCTTGACGCGCTGTTCGAGGTCGGCACGCATCGCCGGCTCGTAGGGCTCCAGGTGGACCACCGCATAGCGAACCCGATCGCGCTTCATGTCGGTGAGCGCTGACACACTCGGAAAGTCGGCGAGTGCTTCAGCACGCGCATCGAAGTCCGGCGGAATGTAGTCGCTGTATCCGTCGACCAGCGGCTTCCAGTGAGTGGTCGAGTCCAGCATGTACCGCGCGCGCCTGAAGCCGAGCACGCGCGAGTACACGGGCAACTCGAGCACCGGACCATCAGGGAGCGTAGCCAGCAGACCGTAGGCCGGATGGGACGCCAGGGTCCGCCCGAAGGCGAGGGGCACCATGGCTTCTCCCATCGCAACGAGGATGAGCAGCGCACCGACAAGTGCCGGGCGACGCGATCGCTCGAGTATCCAGGCGACGGCGATGGACGCCAGCACGGAGAGCCCGAACACCACGACAAGACCGAACCTGCTGGGTGCTCGAAGCATCGAGAAGGTTGGAACGATTCGGTACAGCACCGCGTACAGTCCCGCGTCTGGCCCGAACGAAGCCCAGAGCGCCGCGAGCGTCAGCGTTCCGTAGAGCACAACGACTTCGCGTGTGCGCCGGCAGGAGCGCCATCCGATGGCTGCGCCAACGACACCGAACACCACGCCGAGAAAACCCGGGAACAGCACTTCCTTCCAGTGGCCCAGATAGGCCAGCATCCACGAGTGCAGGAGATTGCCCGACGCGAGGTACGCGCGCCAGTCGGCGACGTACTGCCGAGAACCGGCGAGGGTGCGATTGAAACCGGACTGCTGGAGGAAGACAGCGGTGATGATGAGCGGCACGCTCAACAGGATGGACACGAGTGCGCCGACGCCGACGGCCTTCCAGTATGCCGGTGACTTCCACGAGCCGCGAAGCCAGGCGAGCAGCAGTACGGCGTACCCGACCATGAGCAGAACGAAGACCGAGTAGTAGGCACACGCGTAGGCCTGAGCGGCCATCGCGAGGCCAAGTGTGGCGCCTCGTCCCGGAGTGGGTTTGTCGGCAAGTCGATGAAACGCGAGAAGGCTGAAGGGAAGTCCGGCCGTCATGAGCAGCTGAATGTGCGGCAGGTGTGCGAACACATGCGGACAGAACGCGAATGCAATCGCTCCAACCGCGGCGGCGCGCCTGTCGCCCGAGAGTGCTCGACACAGGAAGTACATGCCGGTGCCGCTCATCACGAACGAGGCGAGCAGGGCGAAGTTGTGTGCCGCGTACGCGCTGCCTGTCAGCCAATAGACCGGTGATGCGAGCGTGCCCGCGAACAGATTCAACTCGGAATAGGCCAGGGTCCAGCGGTGCGGATAGAAGATGTTCGCGTCGAGCACGTGCAGGGGCTGGCGCCAGATGGCCCGCGCCACCCAGGCCACGTTCCAGACCGAGAACTGTCCGTCGTTGTTCTCGGGGTTGTAGACCAGGGTCGAGAGGTTCCACGGCAGCGGACGCAGGACAAGTGCCGTGAGTGCGGCAAGCCCTGCCACGACGAGGACGAACTCTCGAACGCCCTTCCTCATGGCTCAGAAGCGTCGAGCGTCGCCTGGACATACAGGTTCGTGCGGAAGCGCAACGGAAAGCGATCGGGGTTCACGAGGCGCAGCGCCAGCGTGCCTGGCCAGCCCGCGTATCGGCCCACCTTCTCGCGGAAGAAGTCGTTGACGACGGGTATGTCGAAGGCGCGGACCGACCGGAAGCCGTGCCGGCGGAGTCGGGCCTCGAGCTCGGCGAGTGAATGGAGCGAGCAGTGTTCCTCCTTCCACGCCGTGAAGCTGCGCCACCTGATCGTCTCGAAGACGACGTTCGTCCACTTGTTCGGCGTCTGCAGCAGATACGAACCGCCAGGTCTCAACACGCGGACCACTTCTCGCAGGTGTGCGTCGCTGTCTGCGATGTGCTCGAACACGTCGAAGCTCATGACCACATCGAACGAACTGTTGCGAAAAGGCAGACTGAGCCCAGTGACGTGCGTCACTGGAAGATCGCCGTACCACGTTCGCGCCTGATCGATGAAGGCCTGCCGTAACTCGACACCCTGCGCGCGGAAGCCCCTCTCGCGTAGCTCATGAAGAAGTGCGCCTGTGCCGCTGCCGATTTCGAGCATCTCGGCTCCTCGCGTGAGCGCTCCCGTCTGCTCGAGAAATCGAAGGTTCGCGTCGAGGTTTCCCAGGTGACGCGGCGGATCGGCGTCGATCGCGTCAGTCACAACAGCAATGCCGCCAGGCACCAGAGCGCGAGAAGTGGAAGCAGGCTCACCAGGCCGTTGAGTCCGGCAAGTTGTCCCAGATTCCAGGACGCATGACCTGCGGGGTTGTGTCGCATGCGATCGGGATCGGGAGCGTAGTCTGTGAATGTCTGCGGATTCAGCGACAGGTCACCTTCCACGAACGCAGGCCACATCAGTTCAGCAACCGGCTTCATGATGTTCGACGGCGGCTGTGGGTTGGTTGAGACAACGATAAGTCCGAGGGCCGCACCCCAGAGCCACCCGCCAACGAGCAGCGTTCGCCCGACGGTGCGACCAATGTCCCAGAGCGGCGCCAGGCCCAGGGCCACAAACGCGAGCCCAGGGATCAGGTGGCGCGGACCAACGAACCAGCCGCCCTCCCAATAGGTGTAGGACACGTTCAACAGCAGATAGTACGCGGCGATCGTCGCGGCGGCCAGCACGGCCGTCCATTGCCGACGGCCCCGTGCGAGCCAGACGAGTCCGAGAGGCGCCACGGCCATGAGCGGCGCCAGCGGCAGCAGGCCTCGGTACGCGCCAAGCAGCACCTCGTAGAGCACATGCCAGGACGGACCCCCAAGTCCGAAGAATCCCTGCTGCATCGCTGCGCCCTCTGAATTGTCCTCGTTGCCGTACCCGACGCGGAAAGGAGAGCCGAATGCTGCGTTGTGATAGGCCAGAAGCACCGCGGCCATCATCGCTCCGGCGGCCACGATGATGAGAGTGACGCGGAGGGTTGCGGGCCTGTCGGTGGTGTAGATGGATGCCACGGCCAGCATGACGATGACGACGACGGCCGGCGCCGCGGGGAACTCGCTGACAACGGCGAGGCCGCAGAGAAGTCCGATCGCCCAGGCGAGCATGGTTCGATGCCTTGGACTCCCGGGAAGGGCGACCGCTGCTGCGAATGCCGCGATCAGGCAGCCTGACGTGACACCGTGACCGACGAAGACAGTTGCGTAAGACCAGGCGGGCGTTGCGACACCGTACGCCGTCGCGGCGAAAAGGGCGGCCCGCCGTGAGGCGCCCCAGTGCAGCGTCAACCAGAAGATGCCCAATGCGGCGACGACGGTGAACACCCCTGACGTGGCGAGTCCGGCGACGTACGAGGTGAAGGCGATGCCGGGCGCCGACGCCGGGTCCACTCCGCAGGCCCGCGCCGCCAGACGCGCCGCGGCCACAGGGCCGAGCGCGAGAAACGACGCGCCAGGCGCCTTGTCACAGTAATAGTGACCCTCCCATAACGAGCGGTCCCCCGTACTGTCGGCGTACGAATCGATGCGAAGCGTTCCTTGCTCGAGAATCGAGCGCACCAGGGCGAAGCGTCCGTTCTGATTCCAGCCGCCTGCCTGATAGAAGTACGCATACGACGCGAACAGCGTCAGGCCCAGCACCACCGCCGTGCGCAACACGGTCGTGTCGCTTCTTGTTGTCATGCTGGAGCCGCCAGATGTCGGCGAAGCTGCACGATGAGTATGGTGACCGTGATGGCTTCGGCGATGACTGTCGCCGATGCCGCGCCGTTGATGCCCCACCGGGGTATGAACAGCAGATTCAGCGCCACGTTGCTGCCCAGCCCGATGAC
>JBEBGB010001032.1:0-1691 GCA_040081675.1 Vicinamibacterales bacterium | reverse complement strand
ATCGAGACGACAATGCACTGGCTGCCGAACTTCTCCGCGCCCTGCCGGATGAGGTCAGGCGTCGCGAGGGCCGAGGAGTTGATGCTCACCTTGTCCGCACCGGCTCGCAGCATCGTCTGCATGTCTTCCAGCACGCGGATGCCGCCGCCGACGGTGAGCGGCATAAAGCACTGGTCCGCCGCGCGCTCGATCACGCCCACCATGCTCGCGCGTCCGTGCGCGCTGGCCGTGATGTCGAAGAACACCATCTCGTCCGCGCCCTGCTCGTTGTAGCGCACGGCCAGCTCGACCGGGTCGCCCACGTTCCGCAGGCCGCCCGCCTCCGCGCGCCCGAACTGCACGCCGCGCGTGACGTGACCATCGTGCACGTCGAGGCAGGGAATAACTCGTTTGGCCAACATGGTCGTAAGGGGCGCTCAATCAGTCCGAAAAAGTCACCCGATGATTCTGGCCGAATCATCGGGCATCAAGTTTGCGAATCCGAACGGTTCCGGGTCGGTTCAACTGACGCCAGCCAACTCGCCGCCCGCAATGCGCGGGGTTTCTATAGTTTCCCCGGCCCAAGCTGGCAAGTCGTCTCACAAGCCGTCCGCTTGACACTCCCTCTGCCAATCCTCATTTTCGCCTCCCTGAACGGGACGTTCTCCCGCTGACTGCGACTACTTTTTATGAGCCACAACTTGTTCAACTCGCTTCAATCCTTCGACCTCGGCAACGGTAAGTCGGGCAAATTCTATTCGCTCACCGCGCTGGAAGCCGCCGGTGTCGGCCCCATCTCGCGCCTGCCCGTGAGCGTCCGCATCGTGCTGGAGTCCGTGCTGCGCAATTACGACGACAAGAAGGTCAGCGAGGCGAACGTGAAGGAACTCGCGAACTGGAAGCCGAACGAAACGCGCACCGCAGAAATTCCCTTCGTCGTCGCGCGCATCGTCTTGCAGGACTTCACCGGCGTGCCGCTGCTCGTGGACCTCGCCGCGATGCGTTCCGCCGTGGCGAAACTCGGCAAGAACCCGAAGATCATCGAACCTCTTGTTCCGGTGGACCTCGTGGTGGATCACTCCGTGCAGGTGGATGCGGCAGGCGCGGCGGATTCGTTCACGAAGAACCTGGAGATCGAGTTCCAGCGCAACCGCGAGCGCTACCAGTTTTTGAAATGGGGCATGCAGGCGTTCGACACGTTCAAAGTCGTCCCGCCCGGCATCGGCATCGTGCATCAGGTGAATCTCGAATACCTCGCCAAGGGCGTGCTCTCCGCCGACGGCGTTTATTATCCCGATACGCTCGTCGGCACCGACTCGCACACCACAATGATCAACGGTCTCGGCATCGTCGGCTGGGGCGTTGGCGGCATCGAGGCGGAGGCGGGCATGCTCGGGCAGCCTGTTTATTTCCTCACGCCGGATGTCGTCGGTGTCCACCTGACCGGCGCGATTCGTGAAGGCGTCACCGCCACCGACGTCGCGCTCACCGTCACGCAACTGCTGCGCAAGGCGAAGGTCGTCGGCAAGTTCGTCGAGTTCTTCGGACCCGGTGCCGCTGCGCTCCCGCTCGTGGACCGCGCGACCATCGCGAACATGGCTCCCGAATATGGCGCGACGATGGGCTTCTTCCCCATCGACGAGGAATGCACCAACTACCTGCGCGCCACCGGCCGCAGCGAGGCGCATTGCCTGATGTATGAGAACTACTAC
>JBEBGB010000260.1:0-6825 GCA_040081675.1 Vicinamibacterales bacterium | reverse complement strand
GACTCACCGAGATGATCGCTGTCGTGAAACGACGCCCAGTTCCAGCCGTTGTAACTGGTGAACGGCGACGCCGCCATCAGGTCCGCAATGTGGTCGATGTCGAGCAGCACCATGAACAGCGGATAGGTGAATGAGTGCGACACGGGACGAGTCCGCCGATGACGCAGCCAGCCGGAGTAGACACCCGAGCGCACCGACGCCGTCACCACTCGACTCCGAGTGCCTCGGCGACGCGCACAGCCGACCGAAGGCCGTCTTCATGAAACCCGTAGAACCAGTACGCGCCGCAGAAGTGCGTTCGCTGCACGCCACTGACGTCGGCCCAACGGGTTTGTGCCTGCACCGCACGATGGTCGTACAGCGGATGCTGATAGGACAGGCGCCTCAGCACCTTCCGGTCATCGATGTCTCCCGTCGGATTCAGGGTGACGCAGAACTGCTCCCGTGTTCGCAGACCCTGCAACCGGTTCAAGTCGTAGGTGACGGTTGGAGCCAGATCGGTCTCGTGTTGCAAGCGGTAGTTCCACGACGCACGCGCGGCCGCTCGCGTAGGCAGAACCGAGGCGTCGGTGTGAAGCCACGCTGTGTTCGTGGTTGTTCGAAAACTGTCGAAGACCTCTCGTTCGGCGACGGTCGGATCTTCCAGCAGTGGCAGCACCTGGTCGCCGTGGCACGCAAGCACCACGTCATCGAAACGCCTGTCAGGACGATGGGCGAAGCGGATGGTGACGCCGTGTTCGTCGCGAGCGATCCCTCGTATCGAGGTCGACGTATGGATAGCGTTCGCGAAAGGCGCGGTGAGCTTCGCGATGTAACTGCTGCTGCCGCCCTTCACCACCTTCCATGATGGCTGGCCGGTCACGGCGAGCAATCCGTGGTTGTCGAGGAACCTGATCATCGTCAGCGCCGGAAAAGCTCGAACCGACGCCAGCGACGCGGACCATATTGCCGACGCCATCGGCAACAGGTAACGGTGCACGAAGATCTCGCTGAATCGTTTCGCGTCGAGAAACTCTCCCAGCGTCACCCGGTCGACGTCTGGCGTCGCCAGCAACAGAGGCGCCTCGCGATTGAAGCGAAAGATCTCGGACAGCAGGCCGAAGTGCGTGGGGCTGACCAGGTTCCGCGCCTGCGCGAAGAAGCCACGAGCGCCGCGACTGCTGTACTCGAGTCCGGTGCCCGAGCACGCGACGCCGAAACACATGTCCGACGCGAGCGTCTCGATGCCCAACTCCTGGAAGAGGCGGACGAGGCGTGGATACGTCCGGTCGTTGTGCACCAGAAAACCTGTATCGAGCGCCACCGGCCCCCGCGAACTGTCCGCCATCACCGAATGGGTGTGGCCGCCAAGGCGCTGATCCCGTTCGAACAGGTGCACCTCGTGCCGTCTGCTCAGGAAATAGGCGGAGGCCAAGCCGGCGATTCCACTCCCAACGACCGCAATGCGCTTCATTTCTGACCAACAGAGTGCCAGAGCTTCAGTTCGTTTGTCAATCTTTTGTCCATGACATATCATGAACACAAATGTGGGCCGCAGTATGGATCCTTTCGACGAGCCTCCTGGGGGCCGCCGCGGTCATGTTGCTGGTGTGGATCCTCCAGCTGCGAACACGCAACGCCGGAGTCGTCGACGCCGTCTGGGCTCTGTCCATAGGCGCTCTCGCCTGTGTCTTCGCCGCACTGGCTGACGGTTGGAGCGGCCGGAGGTTCGCCATTGCGACGGTGATGGCGCTCTGGAGCGCCCGCCTCGGCATCTATCTGCTACGAGATCGAGTCATCGGCAAGCCAGAGGACGCTCGGTACACGGAGCTCCGCCGGGAGTGGGGAGCGAATGCGCCCCTGAGGATGCTGTGGTTCTTTCAGACGCAGGCGTTAGCCGCTGTCTTCTTCGCTCTCCCGGCGTTCGTCGCGTCGGCCAACCCAATACCGCGTTTCTCGGTCGTCGAGCTACTTGCTCTCGTGCTCTGGGCGGTCGCCTTCTCGGGTGAAGTCGTAGCCGATCATCAGCTGGCGCGCTTCAAGACCAACGTGCTCAATCGCGGTCGCACGTGCCGGGTTGGACTCTGGCGGTACTCTCGTCATCCCAACTACTTCTGCGAGTGGCTCATGTGGGTGGCGTTCGCGCTGTTCGCGTCCGCGTCGCCACTTGGCGCCGCAACGATTCTCTGCCCGCTCGCCATGCTCTATCTGTTGCTGCGTGTTACTGGCGTCCCGCTGGCCGAAGCGCAGGCGCTGCGCAGTCGAGGCGACGACTATCGCCGCTATCAACAGACCACCAATCGGTTCTTCCCCTGGAGACCCCGGACGTGACGACGTGACATCAATTGCATCGGTTCTTGTAAGCATCCTTGGCTTCGTCATCCTCGACGGCCTCTGGCTTGGTCTGGTGATGAAGGATTTCTACCGCACACAACTCGCGTCCATTGGACGCATCGTCGACGGGACGTTCGCACCCGTGTGGTCCGCTGCGGCACTCGTGTACGTGCTGCTTGGACTCGGTGTGGCCGTCTTCGTTGTGCCGCGTGCTCACAGCGCTGGTCACGCCGCTGCGCTTGGTGCGCTCTTCGGGCTCGTCGTGTACGGTGTGTACGACCTGACCAACTACTCGACGCTGAAGGAGTGGCCAGTACACCTCACGATTGCAGACATCGTGTGGGGCGGGGTCGCCTGCGCTGTCGTGGCGGTCTCGGCGTTTTGGGTAAACTCGCGGTAATCGAGATGACGCCACCGTCGCTGCCTGGTCCCGCGAACACGCCACCACTGCCCTCGTCGTCGGCCACGTATCCCATCCGGGCGGTGTCGCTCATGGTCGGCGTCAGCATCGACACGCTGCGCGCGTGGGAACGTCGCTACAAAGCGGTGACCCCGGCGCGGGATGGACGCGGGCGCGTCTACTCGGACGCCGATGTGCGCCGCATTCGACTGTTGCACGGCGTGGTCGAGAAGGGGCACGCGATCGGGCGGGTCGCACAACTCACCAACGAACAGCTCGAGCGGCTCGGCGAGGCGTCGGCCGCAACGCATTCGCCGGTGTCGACTGACCCAGCTACGGGGATGAGCGGCGTCGCGGCGGTGATCGCGGCGGTCGAGCGTTTCGATGCGGCGGCTGTCGAACATGAACTGGCGCGGGCCGCGGCCATGCTTCCTGCGTCGACGCTTCTGCGCGACCTCGTGGTGCCGGTCCTGGTCGAGGTGGGAGAGCGCTGGCACGACGGACGAGCCCAGATCGCTCACGAGCATCTGCTGTCGGCCAGCGTGCGCAACGTACTTGGCTCGTTGCTGCGGCTGCACCAGAAAGCTGGGGCTCGGGACAGACTGCTCTTCGCGACGCCGTCAGGAGAGTCGCATGAGTTCGGAGCGCTCGGTGCAGCCGTCATCGCTGCCAGCGGCGGCCTCGGCACCATCTACCTCGGACCTGGACTGCCCGCAGACCAGATCCTGGCGGTCCCGCGCGTCGTGCAAGTGGACGTGGTCGTCCTTGGGATCACCAGCGGCGGCGACGCCGAGCGCGCGGAGAGCGAGGTGAGCCAAATCGCAGCTGGTCTGCCGAAAGGTGTTGAGCTGTGGCTTGGTGGTGCCGGCGCCGGTCGTGTGGCGCGGACGCTCAACGGGCGAGCGCTTGTTGTACCGACCTACGAGGTGCTCGAGCAGATGCTGCTGCGTATCGACGCACGCGGCTAGCGCAGTTTTAGAGCTGGTTGCAAAAGGATCAAAAGCTCTACCACAGAGCACACGGAGCTGAACCGAGAACACCGAGAACTCCTAGTTCTGACTAGCGAGTTCTGAGTCGGTCGCGGTCGCGAGCTCAGCAGACGTCCGATCCCTCGCCGTCGTCCTTGTCGGCGCCGCGGCTGTCGTCTTCGTGCGCCGCCTGCGAGTGCGGAGCGACGGCGTGATGACGAAGCCAGCGCCGAGCCGCCAGGTAGTTTGGACAGACCGCCTCGACCAACGCCCAGAACTGCGGCGAGTGGTCCATTCGCTTCAGGTGCATGAGCTCGTGATACATCACGTAGTCTCGAATCCAGTCGGGCATCGTCACCAGTCGCCAGTTCAGGCAAATGAGTCCTGACGCCGAGCACGAGCCCCAGCGGTGACGCTGATTCCGAACACTGACCTTTCGAACCGACAGGCCCGCGGCGGAGGCGAGCTCGCGGAGCCGCGCCGGCAGTTCGCGCGTGGCTCGACTTCGCAGTACGCGCTGCTCCGCTTCCGGCAAGTCTTGCGGCAGTCGGTTGCGGACGTCGGCAACGCGACGCTGGTGCGCCGCCACCCAGTCTCGCTGCTGCTCGTAGAACGCCGTCGCTTCGCGCTTCGAGCCTCGACTGGGAATGGTGACGCGAACGCTGCCGTCGAGACGAACGCGGATGAGATAACGCCGAGCGCGCGGATGGCGCACGAACTCGACTCTGACCACCGGCGGTTCAGGCGCGTCGTCGGCCGGGGCCGGCGTCGCGGCCGAACCCGGGCTCGTGCCAGGCCGAATCAGATGCGGCGCGAAGGCACGCGGTGCATCTGATGGGGCGTCGAAGCCAGGACGTCCTGCAGTGGGCACCATGGGCGCCTCCAGCTGCTCGACAGACGCCTCCCAGAAGCGAAGCTGCTGCATCCTAGTCGCCGAGTGCCCGACCGGAGCGGAGCCACAGACCGCCGTCGATAACAAGCGTGACGCCGGTGACGAACGCGGACGCGTCGGAGCACAAAAACAACGCGGCGCTCGACACTTCATCGATCGTGGCCATGCGACCAAGGGGACACTGCTGTTCGATGTCGTGCCTGGCGGACTCCGAGAGCAGACGCCGGACGCCTTCCGTGCCGTCGACCGGGCCCGGCGCGAGCCCATTCACCCGAATTCCGTGCGGTCCCCATTCGGCTGCCAGAGTGCGCGTGAGCGAATCGATGCCCGCTTTGGCGGCGGCCGCATGCGACTGGCCGACGGTGCCGAGCAGTTGCAGCGTCGCGCTGATATTGAGAATGACGCCGCCCTTGACCTTCAGGTGAGGCAACGCCGCTCGTGACACGTTGAACGTGCCCTTCAAATCGATATCGACCACGGTGCCAAAGCCATTCGGGGACAGGTTCTCCGCCAGCGCGACAAAGTTGCCTGCGGCGCCGTTCACCAGGATGTCGAGGCCTCCAAACGCCGCTGCTGCCTGATCGACCGCAGCGCCGACCTCGTCCGCCTTTCGCACGTCGGCAACAACCGCGAGCGAGCGCACATTCAGGCTTGCGATCTCTGCCGCAGTGGGCTCGAGGTGCTCTATCCGGCGGCTGCTGATGGCCACGTTGCAGCCTGCAGACGCCAGCGCCAGGGCAATGCCTCGGCATATGCCCGTGCCGCCGCCAGTGACAAAGGCAGAGCGTCCGGCCAACAGAGTCGGTTGAAAGTGTGACGTCATGTGATTTGCCAAATCCGGAACACCATTACGCGCCAGACCGAGGCGCTAGAGACCCGACGGGATCGATCTCTTCATCCTCTGAAAATGGCAGCCCGTCGGTCAGCTCCGGCGCCTGCAGCGCACGCGGCACGCGGTCGAGCGGTTCGAGCCGCACGATTTCCTCGGCGTTCGCGCTGGCCTGAAGGTCTTTGAAGCGCCGCGCTTTCACGAGCACGTTGCGTTCGAGCGAACCGACGGCCTTGTTGTAGGCGTCGAGACTCGAATTCAAGCGCATACCAAGGTCGGAGAAATGGCCGGCAAGCGTTCGGACGGCCTCGTACAGATTGCGCCCGAGTTCGCTGATCTGACGTGCGTTCTCTTCCATGGCTTCCTGCTGCCAGCCGTACGCGACGGCTCTCAACAGTGCAATAAGCGTCGTCGGACTCGCGGGAATGACCTTCCGCTCGACGCCGTACTCAATCAGCGTGGGATCCTGCTCGAGCGCTGCGCTGAAGAACATCTCGCCAGGCAGGAACATGACGACGAACTCCGGACTGCCTGGCACATCCGAGAAGTAGCTCTTCGCGCTGAGCTGCGTGAGGTGATTGCGAACCTGGCGAGCATGGTCGAGGAGCAGCACCTGCTTTGCGGTCTCGTCTGGCGCCTCGAGCGCTCGAAGATAGGCGTCGAGAGGAACTTTGGCGTCGACGATAACCGTCTTGCCACCAGGGAGCTGAACGATGACGTCGGGGCGAATGCGTCGGTCGGTTCCTGCCAGGGTCTGTTGCTCGACGAAGTCGCAGTGCTCCAGCATGCCCGCGAGTTCGACGACACGTTTCAATTGAAGCTCGCCCCAGCGTCCGCGGACGCTGGGCCGCTTCAGCGCATCGACAAGGCGGCGCGTTTCTGTTTGCAGCTCGCGATTGTTGCCGTCGAGTGTGGCGACCTGCTGCAGGAGTGCGGCACTCTCCTGATGGCGCCGACGTTCAGCATCGCGCACTTCGGTATCCACGCGTTCGAGCGCCCTGGCCATGGGCGCGAGGAGGTCTTCGATCGCCTTCTTTCGGGCATCGACGTCCGAGGCGGCCTCCACCCGAGCCTGGCGCAGTCGAGTTTCTGCAAGTTGCAGGAACGCTTCGCTGTTGCGATTGAGCGCCTGCGCGCCGAGCGCCTCAAACGCATCGCGAAAGGAAGCCTCCGCACTTTGCCACGTCTTCAGTTGTTCCGAATGCGAGACGCGTTCCTTCTCCAGCTCAGTCTGCAGACGCGCCGTGGTTGGACGTGCAGCCAGCCAGCCAATGAGCGCACCAAGGCACAAGGCGACTGCGATCCACAGTGACATGGTCAGATCCACGTGAGCGTCAGTATCGCACGCGCGTCATTGCGCAACCACGAACGGCAGCCACGCTGCCGGCAACTGCAACTCGCCCGTGTATGGCTGCGAAGTGCC
>JBEBGB010001031.1:0-1693 GCA_040081675.1 Vicinamibacterales bacterium | reverse complement strand
GCGCGGCGAGCGTGTCTGCCCCGGTTGCTCCGACTTCTGTCGCGCGATGCACGGCATCTGCACTGCGGTCGAAGGCGACGACCTCGTGGCCGCTGCGCGCGAGGCGGGTCACCATGTTCAGACCCATCTTGCCGAGACCGACAAATCCCAGTTGCATGTGTTGTCCTCAGGCCGAGCGCTGCCGGGGTTGCGTCCAGGCCGAACGTCGCTAGCGCACCCGCGAGTGATCGAGCAACTCGCCGAGGGCTGCGGTCAAGACGGCAGGATCGGCTGCTGGCAGGTGTACGTGAATGGCACGGCGACTCGTGGCGTCGAGTGAATTGAAGTCGCCGAGCGCTTGCGCAAATTCCAACGTCCCAAACGTGTAGGGCTGTCCAGGGATATCGAGGTCGGGCGCCGGTGTGTCGCTGACGAGCACGAAGACGCCGTTGTTGGCGCCGCCCTTGTGGAGCTGCCCGGTCGAGTGCAGGTAGCGAGGACCGTAGCCCACCATCGTCGCGGCGCCCGTGCGCGCGCGGACCCCTTCGCGAAATCGCGTCAACGCGTCTGCCAGGGCAGGATCGGGGCCAAGGTAGGCGAGGATGCCGACGTAGTCGCCCGCCACAACCGTGGCGAGAATGGACTCCGGCGTCAGCGGACCAAGCGCGGTACGTGCGGCGGCGGTGAGCGTGAGCGAGACACCAGCCGACGTCGTCTTGTCGACCTGTTTCACCGGCAGCGCACCGTCGGCGGCGTGCCGCGCCAGCAAGACATTTGTCGCATCCTTGGCCTGCTTCACGTTTGGCTCGTCGAACGGATTGACGCCAAGCAGCGCGCCGGCCACGGCGGTGGCAATTTCCCACCGTGCGAACTCAGCGCCGAGGGCTGACGGCTCGGCGATGTCCAACGTGAGGACAGGCGACGACTCGATCAGTTGCTGCATTGCGCGATCGCGTCCCGCTTCGTCCGCCGCATCTGCCGAGCGCAACCGAACGAAGATCCGGTCGGCGCCGTAGGCTCCGGGGCCGCCGAGCGTCTCTCCTGCAATTGGGACGACGCCAACGCCTTGCTTGCCAGTACTTTCGGCAACGAGCTGTTCGACCCAGAGGCCGAAGGCCTCCAGTGCGGGCGGCACGACGAGGGTCAGCTTGTCGCGACCGGCGGCCGCGCCCGCCGCCATGAGAAGACCGAGCCCGACAGCCGGATTGGACGCGGCATCCGCAGTGGTCTGCGCTTCGTCCAGCATCGCCAGCCCCCACTGCACGATCGCATCGAAGTCCTGACCCATGAGAGCGGCCGGAACGATGCCGAAGAACGAGAGCGCCGAGAAGCGACCACCGATGTCGGTCGGATTGATGAACGTGTCGCGAAAGCCCTCAGACGCGGCACGTTTCGCAAGCGCGGTGTCCGCGTCAGTGATGGCGACGAAGTGGTCGGCCCATCGTGCGATGCCGCCGTCCTGGAGCACGCGTTGAAAGTGCGCCGCCAGCGAGTTCGGTTCAATCGTGGTGCCCGACTTGCTCGCGAGCAGGAACAGGGTCGTCGCTGGTGGCGTCGACACCGCTCGAACGGCCGCCGGGTCCGTGGAGTCGAGCACATGCAGGCGCGGCCATCCAGGACGAACGCCGAGCACCGCGCGCATCACCTCGGGAGCCAGGCTCGAGCCGCCCATACCAAGCAACACCACATCGGTGAAGCCGTCTGCGCGGACACC
>JBEBGB010001030.1:0-1695 GCA_040081675.1 Vicinamibacterales bacterium | reverse complement strand
GTCTGCTCGCCGACCTCGAACACCAGCGTCGTGGTGACCATGCCGCCCTCGCGTTTGTCCGACTTCTGCGACGGTGTGCCGAGGGCGCGCTCGACCTCGGACCGCAGCATGCCCTTCCGCAACTGACTCACGTCCGGTGGCGGCGGAGCGCTGCGGGAATCGTCGGCAGTGCTGTTTCGGAAGTCCACATACTCCGTCAGAGCCGCCGTCACATCCTCTGGGGTGAGATCGGGCGGGACGCGATCCTTGTAACGCAGGTTGAAGCGCGAGCCACCGCGCAACCGCTGGTCGGCGATCCGCTGGCGCTTGGCCTCCTCGATCCGTTCGCTCTCGGCCCTGAGACGGCGATTCTCGCGCTCGCGTCGATCGCGCAGCTCGTCGAGGTCGCGTTGCAGCGCTCGCTTGCGGTCTCGGTCGGTCTCGTTCTTGACTTGCCGTTCCAGCCTCTTCTCGCGCTCGCTCTTGTCGAGCATCTGGATACCGGACGAAGTGCTGGTGTCGTCGCCGAGCGTGCCGTAACCTCCGCCGCCGATCTGGAACTCGATGAGGTCCTTCTTGACCTTGATCTCGGTCACGACGGCCGTGTCTCCGGCGAAAATCGCGGTGCCGTAGCGCTTCAGGTCGTTGCGGTAGTCCTTTGCGTCAAACGCCTCACCCGGTTCGGGCCTGATGTTCACACCGCTGGCGGCCCCCGGCATGTCGATGCGCAGCGTGACGCGGCGTCCTTCGAAGTGAGACTTGAGTGCCGCTTCGTTCTGCGCCGACGCGGGTGCCGCAAGCGCGGCCAGCGTGAGCGCGGCGGTGAGTGTCGATCTCAGCAGGTCGGTGTATCTCGGCACGGCGTGATCCTCTCGAACCAGAGTATCGGCGGTTGCCAATTGTCTCGTACTCTCAGACGAACCTGTGCAGCCGCGAGCCGCCCTGAGCCAGTGAAGCGCAGAGTGGACTTCCGCTCGCTACTCGGGGCTGCATGCTGGGGGCGGCCGTCGTACCGCGTAGTGCTGCCCGTGGCCGCCCGAGAACGCGTTTCGTTCATTCTCCAGCATTGTTCCAAGGGCCGGTCCACCTTGCTCGAAGATGCTGTGCCGGAGTGCGACGACGACCCATTCGTCTGCCTGGACGCATCGGTAGTGTCGATCGATGAACTGCGCGACGACCTCGTTCACGACGGCCTTGGTGTCAGGTACATCTGAACGCACGAGGACGTCGGTGAGCACGTCCTGCATCAAGTTCAAATTGTCGATGATTGATGCCGCGCGCTCGTGCAGGGCAACCAATCCGGGTGCAATGGCCGGAGCCAGCGGCAGCTCGGTGGGGAAGGCGTCTGGCGGCTTACCGAACGCTAACTTCTTTGTCAGGCGGTCGGCGACGACGGCGAGGTCGCGCTCGCGCTCCGTTTTCTGGCCGAACGGCTCGAGTGGCTGCAATGCGGCGAGCTCGAACCAGTGGGCTGACCACGCGAACCCTGTCAGCGTCGGATAGGCCAGCTTGCGCCGAGGTTCTGTCTCCGGGGGTGTCGGCGGAATGAACGATGTGTACGGATGGTCGTACAGGATCGTCATGTCCTTCGCCGCATCGGGCAAGGCCAGGTCGGGCCGGCTTCGGTAGTGTGCAACCGCGGCGTCGAGGCCAGCTTTTCGATCGCGTGGCGGCCTGCTGGCGAACACGGCGGCCACCTCGCGCTGAAACGCGTAT
>JBEBGB010001029.1:0-1695 GCA_040081675.1 Vicinamibacterales bacterium | reverse complement strand
CGGACCAAGCGGCGGCCTGCGTAGAACGAGCTCCGCTCCGCCGAAGCGGATCAAGTAGGTCAGGTTCGAATGGCCGCCTGGAAACTGCGCGACCTGCATCGCCTCGTTCAGCCGAAGGCCGGCGACCTGTTCATCTTTGAGGTGCCAGCGCAGATAGGTTGCCAGCGCAGACCAGTCGAGACCTTCGCCGGGTCGCACCTCGCGTGTGTCCCCATGCATGCCGACACGATACTCGAACCGAACCGTCTGGCCGAATTGGTTCTTGGTGCGTGCCGGGTGCTGCGTCCGTTCAACGGTCCTTCGAACTTCGTGCGTCGCACGCGGCGGTGGACCAGGATCGAAGCGCCAAGGACCAAAGGACTGGCAACCGGACTACTCCGGCCCGAGGGCCCGCGTACACTATGATGCGCTCCATGCTCTTCCCGGCGTCCGAACGGGCAGCGGCTCTGGCTGCCAAGCTGTCCGCGTTCATGGCCGAGTACATCTACCCGAACGAAATTCGCCTCCACGAGCAGTGCGCAGAAGGCGACCGCTGGCAGCCGGTTGCGTTAGTCGAAGAGTTGAAAACGCGAGCTCGCTCGGCTGGTCTGTGGAATCTCTTTTTGCCAGGCTCCGCGGACGGTGGGGGTCTCACCAATCTGGAATACGCGCCACTCTGCGAGATCATGGGACGGTCGCTGCCGTTTGCTCCCGAGGTGTTCAACTGCTCGGCACCGGACACGGGCAACATGGAGGTGCTGTCGCGATACGGCACGGACGCGCAGAAGCGCGAGTGGCTCGAGCCTCTTCTTGCCGGAGAGATCCGCTCCTGCTTCGCGATGACAGAGCCGGACGTTGCATCGTCTGATGCCACGAACATCAGTGCCAGCATTGCCAGGGACGGCGACCACTATGTCGTGAACGGACGGAAGTGGTTCATCTCCGGAGCTGGCGATCCCAGGTGCCGCATCGCCATCTTCATGGGGAAGAGCAGTCCGAACGCTCCCGCGCACTTGCAGCAGTCGATGATCCTCGTTCCCATGGACGCTGCCGGCGTTCGCATCCGCCGCATGCTGTCGGTCTTCGGGTACGACGATGCGCCGCATGGACATGCGGAGATCACCTTCGAGAACGTGCGCGTGCCAGCGTCCAACATGTTGCTCGGCGAAGGGCGGGGCTTCGAGATCGCACAGGGACGCCTCGGTCCTGGTCGCGTGCATCACTGCATGCGTCTCATAGGTCTGGCGGAGCGGTCTCTGGAATTGATGTGCCGCCGGGTCAACGAACGAACGGCATTCGGGAGGCGGCTGTCCGAGCAGGGAACCATTCGAGCGGATATCGCCGAGTCGCGCATGGACCTGGACCAGGCGCGCCTCCTTACGATGAACGCAGCGTCGATGATGGACACTGTCGGAAACAAGGCGGCACGCGGCGAGATTGCGATGATTAAAGTGGTCGTTCCACGCGCCGCGCTACGTGTAATCGACCGCGCGATTCAAGCGCACGGAGCTGCAGGAGTCAGCCAGGATTTTCCATTGGCCGCGGCGTGGGCTCACGCTCGCACCATCAGGTTGGCGGACGGGCCCGACGAAGTGCACCGGGAAGCCGTGGCCAAACTCGAACTGCGAAAGTATCAGTCATGAAGCGGCTTCTGCTTCTGGCTGCGGCCTTCGTTGGAGCGACCTCGTTGACCATTCACGCACAGCGTTCACCGTT
>JBEBGB010000259.1:0-6835 GCA_040081675.1 Vicinamibacterales bacterium | reverse complement strand
GGTCAGGACGGTCAGGACAGTCGGGACGGTCTGGACGGTCTGGACGGCGCGACATCGAAAACGAACTGCCAGCGGGAGCGTTTGCTCCACGCCCAGAGCCCAGAGCCTGGAGTCCGCTGGAGTTGGTCGCGAGGTGACTGGACAGGCAAGGCCGCCCACCGGAAACGCTCGGGGCCGGTGCAACCCGAAGGTTTCACCCTCATTCGCGGTTTCAGCGGGGCCGAAGTGGGACCCGTTCCCGGAGATCGGTGAACCAGTTCAGCACCACCGAGATGTTGATCGGTCCGTCGGAGCCGTCGCGCTTGATCATCAGAAAGCGCCCATCGAGCGGCGAGATGTCATAAACCATCCCTGACACGCCTGGGACTTGTGGTTCCCAATCGAAGAGTTTCGTCACCCCTCCGAGGCTCAGGCTCGGCGACAACGTCACCGAGGCCGCCATCATGGAGCCCTTGAGATTCATGTAATACAGCTCATGGCTGCCCGTCGGTCCCCACAGGGGGAAGCGCCCGCCATCGATGGAGATCTTCTCGCGCCGCTCGCTGACGTTGGGAAAGGGGCGGAGGTAGATTTCTACCTGAGTGCCCGATTCGTTGGATTCGTAGGCGATCCAGTTCCCGTCTGGGGACACAGCCTGTAGCCATACGTCGAAGTCGCCATGGAAGACCGGCTCGAGATGGTCGGGACGCGCGAGATCGAGCACGCTGGCGTCTTTGAAGTCTTCGACAACGGTCAACCGCCTGCCATCCGGCGTGAAGGCAACGGGAAACTGCGTCCCAGGGCCGGCAAACTCCACTCTGTCCACCGTAGACCCATCGGCGGCGCGGGAGTACACGTCGAAGTTTCCGTTCCGGTTCGAACTGAAGAACACGCGGTGGCCGTCGCGGCTCCAGACGGGGATCATGTCCTCAGTCGGACCGCTTGTAAGCCTCGTCAGGCTGTGCCGCTCGAGATTCCACATCCAGATATCCCGATTGGCGCCGGAGATGTCGAGGGCTACGCGCATGCCGTCCGGTGAGACTCGCGGGTATCGGTATTGGTCCGGAGGAAGCGCCAACGGCTCTGCCTTGCCGTGGCGGTCGACCCACCACAACCTCTGCCCCCGATCGGCAAACATATCCGGCGTCAGGAAGATGAGCGTGCCCGCGTCGGACACAGCAAATTGGGCGGCACCGTTGTCGGGCGTGGTAGCGATCTCGATGTCCGGAAGCGACACGGGATCGCCGCGGGTCTGGCGTGTGTCAGGGTTGAAGGCGATGGCGTTGAGCGTCTGCCCGGACGTGTACACCAGGTGTTTGGTCGACACGTAGCGCGCAGCGCTCCCTCCCTTCAATACGATGCTGGCGTGGAGGGTCTGCAGGTCGAGCACTGCGATCTGCGCCGCGTCGATCGGATCGTCGGGAACGATCGTGAACAACACCGAGCGCCCGTCGGGCATGAAGTGAGGCCACGCGTACGCGCGTTCCTTCCGCCCGCGATCCGGCTTCACGAGGAGCCGCGCCGCACCACCGTTCCCTGGAACCTGGAACAGGCCCTCATTGGTGGCGAACACGATCGTCCCATCCGATCGCCACGTGCCACCGCCGGACCGATCCGACGTCGCGACGACGTCTATCGGTGTGCCGCCAATGGCTGGAACCCGTCTCAGCAGACCGCTGGCAAAGAAGCCCACCGATTCCCCGTCCGGGGAAAAGAATGGATTTGTCGAGGACGTGACATCGATCGCAACGGTCTCCTTTCGATCAATTCGGCGAATCCAGAGCCGGTTGGCGGAGACGTAGGCCACGCGGGACCCATCCGCTGAAATAGCCACGCGACGGAATCCGAACCCGGCCACCGGGGATGGCGGTTCCAACGAGGGGATCGACAGACGGACCACCGCGGCTGGCGTTGGCATGGCAGCGTGGGGCGCAAGCCACCACCCCGCGATTCCGGTGAGCACGGCCAGCATGATGGTGCCGGCGACTCGCAGCCGCCCGCGTAAGGCCAGCGCCGTCGTGGCGGCATCGCGGGGCCGAGGTCCATGCGCGGCCGTGGAGTCCCTTCGGCCTGGCGGAGTGTCCACTGGCGGGCCAGCCATCGCCTCTTCGATCTCGATCCGCACATCCCCCATGTGCTGCCACCGGCGCGTTTGATCTTTCTCCAGACACCGCCGAAGAAGATGCCGCAAAGGCGTGGGCGTGGCGGTCGGCAGCGCGGTGTAATCCGGCTGCGCGTCGAGCACGCTCGCCAGCGTTTCCGTCGTCGTCGGTCGGCCGAACGGCGAGGCGGCGGTCAGCAGTTCGAACAGCACCACCCCAAACGACCAGATGTCTGACTGCCGGCTGACGACTCCGCCGCGCGCCTGTTCGGGGCTCATGTACGCCGGTGTCCCCATGATGGCGATGACGGCGCCGGTGTGTGTAGGAATCGCGGTGAGTGCCGGGGTCGCCTCGGAGCCAGGGGACAGAGCCTTCGCCAATCCGAAATCGAGGATTTTCACCACGCCGTCCCGCCGCACCATGATGTTGGCGGGCTTCAGATCCCGGTGGATGATGCCTCTCTCGTGCGCCGCCTCGAGCGCCTCCGCGATCTGTTTCGCGATGGGCAACGCTTCATCAACGGGAATCGCGCCGCGCGCGATGCGCTGCGACAGGTCCTCTCCCTCAACGAGTTCCATCACCAGGGCGGTGACGCCATCGGCCTCCTCCAGCCCATGGATCGCAGCGATGTGTGGATGATTGAGCGAAGCGAGCATACGCGCTTCGCGTTCGAAGCGAGCCAGCCGGTCGGGATCGTCCTTGAACACGCGCGGCAGGATCTTGATGGCCACCTCTCGGCCGAGCCGCGTGTCCCGCGCGCGGTACACTTCGCCCATCCCGCCGGCGCCGATCAGGTCCTGCAGCTCGAATACACCGAGGCGCAGCCCGGTCAACTGCAAGCCCGGAGACGAGACGAGCTGCGCCGCAACGTCCAGGGCGGGAGTGGCGAGAAAGCCCGCCATTGACTCCGACTGATCCAGTAACGACTGCACGTCGGCCTGCAGTGCGGCGTCACCCGTGCACGCCGCGACCAGCGCCGCTGCGCGCTCGCTCGGCGGACGCGACAGCATGTCGTGATACAGCACCTCGAGGCGGCGCCAGCGGTCGGTCGCCATTAGTCCCGCAGCTCCCGCAGCAGCCACGCCTGCGCCACGAGGATGCCCCGCATCAAACGCGCCGACATCGCGAGGAAGTGAGCGCGGTTCTGCCAGTCGACGTGCTGAACGTCAATCAGCCGGAGGTACGCCTCGTTGACCAGCGCTGTTGCCGGCAGGCTGTGTCCGGCGCGCTCGCCCGCCATGCAGCGCCGCGCGATGTGCGGCAGTTCCTCGTGCACAAGGGGGACGAGCCGGTTGATGGCGACCTCATCGCCTTTCCCCCATGCGAGGAGAAGTCCGGTGACTTGGCGAGGGTGGCTCTGAATGTCGCCATGCTACGCTCATTCCCTTCGCGTGCCAGTTATTTGACCGACTTCCTGTGGGTAGCCACGTCAAGTTGTCCGCTCTGAGCGGTCGTGGTTGGTCCGCGTCCTCCGTTCGTCGTCAGGCCGCGGCCTCGAGCGCGGGCGCTCAGCTTCTCGGGTACTTACCGCCGGAACGTCTCACCAACCACACGATGACCATCGCTACCGTCAAGGCCCCAAGCAATCCGGCAATCTGTTCCATAGCAGACGCTGCCTTTCGATGACCTTCAACAGTTCAGCCCGCAAACGCCCTCGGAGCATACGGCCGATCAGGCGAAGCGCGCGAAGGACTCGGAAACACGAACTGTGGATTCCCTGCGAGGTCATCGAGCGATGCGCCCGCTCCGTATCGGGCGCATCACCTGAAACGCGCAACTTCTAGTGGACGCGGGTGAAGGCGTTGTCCAGCACTGCACGCCCGACCGATGTCCCGAGCGCCTGGCCCACTGCGGTCGCCGTTCGGAAATGGATACCCGCGAACACACGCGCGTCCTGCACATCGTCGAGTGCCGCCGAGAAGCTGCGGAATGAACGCGTGACACCGAGCAGGACGTCGGAATCGATCTGAAAACGTGTTCGCTCACCGAACTCGTGCGCGAGGATCGTTGCCGCCGCCCCGCTGACGCAGGAGTGCCCTGACGGATACTCCGGAAAAGCCGGCGTGGCAAAGAGCGGGGTCCACGACGGATCCGGCGTCGTCGCCGCGTTGCCATCGTCGGCCAGCTCCCGAATCGCGGTAATCGGTCGCCAGTAGTTGTAGGTGTATTTCGCGTCCCAGCACCCAATGGCCGCGTCGGCCATCGCCACGTCGAGCGCGCCGAGAATGCGCGCGCTGTTCAACAGCGAGGATCGGCGGACGTGTTCGTGTTCGTGATCGCCATCGTCGTCAGCATCGCGGTCGTGCCGATCGCCGTCGTCGCCGGAACGTCGTTCGATCAGCGAGACGGCGACATGATTCCAGAAGTAGCTCGCCGTGCCCAAGTTCCAGAAGAAGGCCCCAGCGGTCTGATTGCTCGTCCGGGTCGCGCTGGAGATGTTCCCCATCGACTTCGTTTCGTTGTAGTCAATGGCGTACTGCGCGCTGGTCAGCAACGGCGGCGGCCCGGGTCGGAACTGGGACGGAGATGCGATCACCCAGGGCGTCATGAAGACGAACTGCGGATAGCCCGCGCCGTTCGGAGATGTCCCCGGGTAGGGCGCGTTTGGCGTGGGACGCCACTGGCCGATCGCCGTGTTGCCGGGCCAGGAGGGTGTCGTGTTGGCGATGCCGTCGGTCAGCCGCCACGCCCAGATCAAGTTCGCCACACTTTCACCCCAGGCGATTCCGCTCGCAATTGCGGCGGCGCTCTCGTCAGCGGCAATGGACGAGAGCGAGATCGTTCGCTTCGCATCGAATGTGGCCAACTGCGTGGGATAGAGCTTCACGAGTGCGACGTACGCCGCCTGGACGACCGCGGCGCGTCGCGACGCCCCCGCCGGTCCAGTCGCCGGCACGTGGATGGGCGTGTACCGGCGCTCGATGCCGTTCACGGCATCGAAGACTGAGACTTGCACGATCGCAGAGATCCTGGTCATCGCGAGCGGCGACGAGCCGGCCACCAGCGAGGCGCGCAGCATTGCCTGGTTCCAGTCCGTGACGTCGTCTGCGTGGGCCGACGCGGCGAGGAAGCCGAAGGCCACAACGGCCCCCACTGAGCGGAGCGTCTCTCTCATCGTCATCACAGTTCCTTTCAACTTCATAACCGCGGATTCGCTGAATTTCGTCGTCGACACTGTTGACCTCCTCGGACCGGCAGGGTTTCTTGAGATATCGCGTGAATCGAAGCGGTCTCTCTCGGCACATCCCCGAGCGTTGATGCCGTCGCTCGGCCTCAGTTCGCGTGCACGACGGTCAACAGGCCGCGGATCGCCGCGCCCTGCTCGTTCGTGAAATTCGGGACGCGGACCAGGGGTCCTTCCAAGTCCGCGCGCATGATGCCGGACGGGGAATGGCTGTAGGCCGGCAGCAGGAGGTGGCCGATTTCGTGGGCCAACACGATGGCGAGTGCATGGCTGACCTCGAAACGGGCGCGCGCAGCGTGATCAGCGATACGGTCGTAGAAGATATAGGCGCGCCGGCCGACTTTCCTCGCGATGCCGAACGTGTTGTCGGAGACGCCGTCCTGCTGGCACTTCATCGCCGTCATCGCGCGGGACAGCAGAACCACCTGCAGATGGAACGAGCCATCTGGCTGCGCGGTCTCGACTTGGTCGTCAACCCAAATGACCTGGACGCCGATCGCCCGATACACCTGCGCTGCCAGCTGCTCTGCCGACCTCAGGTCCCTGGGGGCGATCCGCCGGTAGTCGGTGACATGCACGACCACAACCTGGCCGGCGACGAGAGCGGCATCCTGTCCAGCGAGGGGAGCCGCATCGAGTCGTCCACCTGCCGTTGCCGCAACCAGGACCACCATGGCCGCCACCGTTGCCGTTGCCTTGTTCATCGCGTCTCCCTCCTCGCCGACAGAGGCGGGAAACAGCTCGAATAACTGGCACGCCGCAAAAAAAAGCGTAGGATTCGACCATTCCCAGCCACACGCGTCAGGTCACCGGCCTCCTCGTCGCGTGGGGGAAGGGAGATGAGGCCGCCCTCAATCAGTTGATTCCGCTCGTCCACGACGAGCTAAGACGGATCGCGCGGGGTTGCATGGCCGGTGAACGCGGCGGGCACAGCCTGCAGGCGACAGCGCTGGTGAACGAGGCCTACCTCCGGCTGGTCGATGTCCAGCACGTCGAGTGGCAGAATCGGGCGCACTTCCTTGCGATGTCCGCGCGCCTGATGCGACGGATTCTTGTGGACATCGCCAGGTCGAAGGCCTATTTGAAGCGCGGCGGCGGGGCGGTCAAGGTCACGTTCGATGAGGTCCTGATCGTGCAGGGCGAGCCCGGACAGGACCTTGTCGCACTCGACGATGCGCTCCAGCTGCTGACCTCGGTGGATGCGCGCAAAGCCAAGGTGGTCGAACTGAGATTCTTCGGCGGATTGAGCGTCGAGGAGACGGCGTCGGTCCTTGGTGTGTCGGTCGACACGGTGATGCGCGACTGGAAGCTCGCCAAGGCGTGGTTACTGCGGGAGCTTCGCGACCAGACGGGCAAGAAGGCCCCGAGCAAATCGAGTTAACGCAGTGAGCCACGGAAGCATCCTGCATGACCACCGATCGCTGGCAACGCATCGACACGCTGTATCACGAGATGTTGGCGCGTCCGCTGGACGAGCGCGCCGCAGCCCTGTCTGCTGCCTGCTCCGGTGACATCGAGCTGCAGGCCGACGTGCAATCGTTGCTCGACCAGCCGGAGTCGGCGGCGGGCT
>JBEBGB010001028.1:0-1696 GCA_040081675.1 Vicinamibacterales bacterium | reverse complement strand
ATTCCGAACTTGCTCAGCACGCGGCGGGTCCTCTTTGGAAGTCGGGGGAACGCTGGGTGCACACGACGTGGAAGTGTCGACGATCGAGATCCTGCAGCCTGCCGGTCGCGGCGTTCGACGCCCAGAGAGGTAACGATCGTCTGAAGAACAACGGCCCGCGATGCCCGCAACGGCCGCTTTAGCGCGCGGCGAGCTTTTCCTGGGCGAGGGGCGCAGTTCGAGGACCTCGCAACGACAACATGCTGTCCGGGCTCTTTGCCGCTGCGGCGAAGGCCGCACTTGACTCGACGGTCCGTCCGAGCGCCTCATAGCACAGGCCGGTGAGATAGGCGATCGTGCCTGCTGTCACGCCACGCCCCTCGGGCAACTTCAACTGCTCCAGATTCCGAGCCGCCTCGGGCCACCTCCCCAAGCGCATTTCAACAATCGCCAGGTTCAAACGCACCGCCGTGGCCGTGCCTTGCGACTTGGCTTCCTGCAGCATGTCCTGCAAGCGCAAGAGCAGGCCGTTGTACAGCAAATGCCGATCGGCCATCGGGATGGTATCGGGCTCAAGGTGAGGGACGAGGGTCGCCTGCCTGGTCACGCCGGCCAGCGACCGCACCGTGATTGGCACGCTCTCATCCTGTTTGCCATTCAACTGCGCGTACACCTGCCCTGCGGAGGCCACAGCCTTCGCCCCGACGGCGGTGATCACGTCACCGACGGCAAGGCCGGCTTTCTGAGCTGCTCCGCCCGCCGCTGGGCGGATGACTACGCCCCCCTGAACGCCCGCCACGTCGATCAGCAGAGCATCCACCGAGATCCGTTCGAGTGGCGGGATCTCGGCCGTCAAGGCGGCAGCGGCAGCGGCTCGCGATGCCGCGCTGTTCAGGTCGAGAGACAGAACCTCTGGCGAGGCGCTGCCGACCGCCAGGAGCGATAACCGAATCGAATCGGGGCTGCCGGTCGATTCGATGGCAGCGATCCCCTGGACACCGAGTCGCTTCGAGACGCGTTCGCCGATCTCCCTGCGCCGCAGCACGGTCGTCGCGGCAGTGCCGTGAAACAAATCCGCCGTCACGTTGTCGGCCTTGAGCGCCGACTCCAGTTCCTCGTCCGCCGGAGTGAAAATGAGCGCACCCTTCGCGGCCGGGAGTGCCTTCTCGACGAGTTGGGTGAATTCGACAGGCTTGATGCCCGCAGGCGGCGTGTTGACGACGATCGCGAATGCCGGCCGGAGGACAGCATTCAGGGTTTCGACATCGTCTCGACGCCAGTAGCGTTTGTCGATGTAGCGACCGCGAGCCGAGCGCACCTCGATCACGTGTTCGCCTTCGCACACTGTTGCGAGGTCGGCTTCGGTCGTGCCGTGAGCTTTCGCGTCCAGGTAGATCGTATAGCCCGGCTCCGACACATGCAGCGTCAGCTTGGCGACGGCAGGTTCCAGTCGCAACGGGTCCGCCAACTCCATATCGTCGAATTCGCTGACGACCACCGTGCGCTCGAGCGGCTTGAAACAGTCTCGCTGCAGGCGCACAACGTAGTTGCCCTTGGCAAGGTCCGTGATCAGCAGCGGTGCCGAAGACGCGTCCGGCCTGGCGGCTGACGGCGCCACAGTCGTCCCTTTTGGTGCACCGTTGACGAGCACGTCTACGCCGACGGGCAACGTCCGCAGACGGAGCGTCGCCGACGAGCGCTCCAGCGTCAGCGTGAC
>JBEBGB010001027.1:0-1697 GCA_040081675.1 Vicinamibacterales bacterium | reverse complement strand
CGTCAGCTCCAGCAGCCGGGACCGCTCGCTCTCGCCGGCAATCTCGGGATCGGACGCGCGCGATGGATCGACAGACAGCACCATGAGGTCGCGAACCACCCGCGCAAGTTCACGACAGACAAGGCGCAGGTCGTAGCCCATCTCGACCGCCCGACCAGCCAGTGCGAACGCGGCCACAGCATCCTCGTCTGCCACGGCTTGCAGGGTGTCGAACAGCAGATCCCTGCCCACGAGCCCCAGCACGGTGCCGACATCGTCGGCCGTGATCGTGGTTCCAGTGAAGGCAATGACCTGATCGAGCTTGCTCTGCGCATCGCGCATGCTGCCGTCGGCATCGCGAGAAATGAGCTGCAGCGCCTCGTCGGCCACCTGAATGCCTTCGGCGTCGACAATTGTCCGGAGCTGATCGGCAATTGCCTTCGACGAGATCATTCGAAGCTCGTAGACCTGCGAGCGCGACAGAATCGTCTCTGGAATCTTGTCGAGCTCCGTCGTCGCCATCATGAAGACCGCGTGCGGCGGTGGTTCTTCGATCGACTTCAGCAGCGCATTGAAGGAATGGCTCGAGAGCTGATGCACTTCATCGATGATGAACACCTTGTACCGATTGCGTACCGGCATGATGCCCAGGCCTTCGATGATGATCTCGCGGACCTTCTCGACCTGTGTGTTCGTGGCCGCGTCGATCTCGAGCACGTCGATGTCACGCCCTTGCGCAATCTCGATGCACGCATCGCACACGCCGCACGGATCCGGGGTCGGGCCGTGTTCGCAGTTCAAGGCTCGTGCGAGGATGCGCGCGGTGGTCGTCTTGCCGACGCCGCGTGGACCGGCAAACACGAACGCCTGCGCCAGCCGACCGCTCTTGAGCGCATTGCGCAAGGTGCGCGTCACCGCTTGTTGCCCGACGACATCGTCGAAGCGCTGCGGACGCCATTTGCGCGCCATCACCTGATAGGACATGGTCAGTTCAATAGCATTGCAGATTTCAGATTGAAGATTTCAGATTGAGGATTTCAGAATGGCGATTTCAGCTCACCGGAGACACTGGTCGACGCGGTTCAGCCTACAGGAACATCGCTGCGACGAGCGCGGCGGGAAAATGGCCGTGGGCTGGACCGCGATCCGGATGACCTGCGGCACATGACAGGGTCTGCTGAGCGCTGCTACCTTCCGGTCCTGACGCGGTTTGCAGTCTGGCATTGCACAGGGTCCGGACCGCGGTGCAGCCCACGACATTTTGAACTGTACTCCACCCAGCCGATGGGCGGTAGGCGATGAGCCGCTGGCTAGAGCGTTCTCGAGATCGGCATAGCGCGTCGTCCCTCCGGCTCGACACCGCGGTCAACCGCCGCTCCAGGGCTCGTCGCTGGTGCTCGGCCTGGGTCCCAGACACCCAGGCCTCGATCCGGCCTTGCGCGTCGGTTGTCGGTTCACCGCGCGCGGCGCTCGCAAGTCGGGCCGTCACGCTACACCGATCTCGTCAATGCCCTGCCTGCCCTACCTGCCCTGCCTGGCCGACGCGTTTCTAGCCGAGACGCGCGTTGATCGCCGTCCAGTTGACGACGTTCCACCAGGCGTCGATGTAGTCGGGGCGCCGGTTCTGATAATTCAGGTAGTAGGCGTGTTCCCAGACATCGATGCCGAACACGACCTTCTTGCCTTCCATGAGCGGGCTGTCCTGGTTCGCGCTGCTC
>JBEBGB010001026.1:0-1697 GCA_040081675.1 Vicinamibacterales bacterium | reverse complement strand
GCCGAGGTGATTGTGGCGCTCACCCACCTCCGCATTCAGACCGACAAGGCGCTCGCCGAGCGCGTGCCCGACATCGACGTCATCGTCGGCGGTCACGAGCACTACCCGATCACGTCGGTCGCCGGACGGACACTTATCAGCAAGGCCGGCATGGACGGGAGGAGCGTCGCTCGCATCGACATCGACCGCAAGCCGGGCCAGATGGTCGACCGCTACGTCGAACTTATTCCCGTGACGAACGCTATTGCGGACGACCCGGCAGCCGCGGAGGTGGTTCAGAAGTGGGAGTCGCGGCTCGCCACTGAGATGAACGACCCCGTGGGATCGACCACGGTGCCCCTCGTGGCGACGGATCTACCGCTGCGCGTTGCCGAGACCAACATCGGCAACCTGTTCGCGGATGCGATTCGGGCCGACGCACAGTCGGATGTCGCGCTCCTCAACTCGGGCGCCATTCGGGGAAACAAGGTGTATCCAGTCGGGCCGCTGAGAAGGCGCGACGTCGTTCAGATGCACCCCTTCAACAACGTCGTCTGCAAGATCGAAGTGAGTGGAGCGGTGCTGCTGGAAGCGCTCAACGTGGGCGTCTCGAAACTGCCGGTCGCTCTTGGCGGATTCCCGCAGGTGTCGGGGATGACCTTTCGGGTGCTCCAGTCCGCGCCGCCCGGCGACCGGGTGCGTGATGTGCGCATCAACGGTGCGCCGCTTGATCTGCAGAAGACCTACACGCTCGGAACCATCAGCTATGTGATCGAGGGCGGAGACGGGTACGACCTGTTGATGAACCGCCGCACGCTGATCGATCCCGAGGAGGGCACGCTGCTGCCGATGGCGGTCGAGAAATACATCGGTGGCCGCGAGATGAGCCCTCAGGTGGAGGGACGGATCGTCATCGAGCCCTGACAGCGGGCGGGCCATTCGACTCGCTTCGCTCGCTCAGGGCGGGCTGGGCAGGCCGGGAACGAAAAGCACTACCACGGAACACACGGACACGAACGGGAGGACACGGCCTCTCAGCGGTCTGGACAGTTGCGAGGTCGGTGTGGCGTGACGGCCCGACTTGCGAGCGCCGCGTTGGCCGATCCGACAACCGACGCGCAAGGCAGGATCGAGGCCTGGGTGGCTGGGACCCAGGCCGAGCACCAGGGACAAGCCCTGGAGCGGCGGTTGACCGCGGTGTCGAGCCGGAGGGACGGCGCGCTACACCGGCCTCGAAAATGGTTGATTGTCGGCCTGACCGTCCCGACTGTCGTGCCCTGCCCTGGTATCTATGCGCGCGCAGCAGCTCTCGGTACACGGGCGGTTGCAGCGGCCGCTTTCATCCGTGCCCAGTAGACGCGGGCTCCGAGCAGGACTGCGACGATCGCCGCGTACAGATACGGACTCCGCACGTCTGCTTTCACCAGCCAGTAGTAGTGCACGACGGCCGTAATACCCGCCACGTACGCCAGGCGATGCAGCGCCGCCCACCGCTTCCCGCCCATCCGTCGAATCCAGCCGGTCGTCGACGTAATCGCGAGTGGCAGCAAGAGCATGAGCGTGGTGAAGCCAATCGTGATGAATGGCCGCTTGTAGATGTCTGCGCCCACTGACGCCGTGAGGTTCCGCACCGTCGTCCACGACACGATGCCGTCAGGAAAATCGAGCCCCGCGAACCGGTCAGCGATGGTGTAGACGAGAAAGTGCAGCGAGCCGTA
>JBEBGB010001025.1:0-1700 GCA_040081675.1 Vicinamibacterales bacterium | reverse complement strand
GGGTCGTAGCCTTCTTCGACGAGCTCGTCTTTCGCGGCGTCGGTCAGCCTGACGTGTATCTTCCGGTCTTCGAGCCGTTTCACCAGCCCTCCGATCTGAATGTCGATGATCAGCTTGATGTGGGCGCGGCTCAGGGCATGGAAGAACGTGATCTCGTCCACGCGGTTCAGGAACTCCGGTCTGAAGTGCGCGCGGAGCGCATCCATCACGTGACGCCGGGTACCGTCGTCCAGCGTGCCCGTTTCCAGAGCCGCGTGCTCCGAGATGAACTGGCTGCCGAGGTTTGAGGTCATGATGACGACGGTGTTCTTGAAGTCGACTGTTCGGCCCTTGCCGTCGGTCAGCCGACCATCGTCCAGGAGTTGGAGCAGGACGTTGAGCACTTCGGGATGGGCTTTTTCAATTTCGTCGAGGAGGACCACCGCATACGGCCGTCGACGCACCGCCTCTGTCAATTGTCCGGCCTCTTCGTAGCCGACATATCCGGGCGGGGCACCGAGCATGCGAGAGACGGTGTGCTTCTCCTGGTACTCGGACATGTCGATCCGCACCATCGCCTGATCGTCATCGAACAGGAATTCGGCGAGCGCGCGTGCGAGCTCGGTCTTGCCGACACCCGTTGGCCCAAGGAACATGAAGCTGCCGAGCGGACGGTTCGGATCCTGCAGCCCGGCTCGCGCACGGCGAATCGCGTTCGATACGGACACGATGGCGTCGTCCTGGCCGATCACCCGCTTGTGCAGGCGTTCTTCCATGTGAATCAGCTTCTGGATTTCGCCTTCCATCAACCGGCTGACCGGGATGTGCGTCCACTTGCTGACGACCTCGGCGATGTCCTCTTCGTCCACTTCCTCCTTCAACATGCGCTGGCCTGTCTGCGAGGCCAGGCGCGTCTCTTCGTCTCGAATCTGCTGTTCGAGCTTTGGCACGCGTCCATATTGCAGTTCGGACGCCTTGGCGAAGTCGCCCGCTCGCTGCGCGGCATCGAACTCCCGTCGCACCGCTTCGAGCTCTTCTTTCAGCTTGCTGGTGTGCTGAATGGCGTCCTTTTCGTGCTGCCACTGCGTCGTCAGTCGCCCGCGCTCTTCCTTCAGGTCGGCAAGTTCCTTGTCGAGTTTCGCGAGCCGTTCGATCGACGCCTTGTCGGTCTCCTTGCGGAGGTTCTCGCGTTCGATCTCGAGCTGGCTGATCCGACGCTCGACTTCGTCGACCTCGACCGGCATGGAGTCGATCTCCATGCGCAGCTTGGATGCGGCTTCGTCGACCAGGTCGATGGCCTTGTCGGGCAGGAAGCGGTCCGCGATGTAGCGGTTCGACAGGACGGCTGCCGCGACCAGGGCCGAATCCTTGAACGCCACCTTGTGGTGAATCTCGTACCGTTCACGCAGACCGCGCAGGATGCTGATGGTGTCTTCGACGGTCGGTTCACCGACGAGCACGGTCTGGAAACGCCTTTCGAGAGCGGCATCCTTCTCGATGTACTTGCGGTACTCGTCGAGCGTGGTCGCGCCGACCGTATGCAGCTCGCCACGAGCGAGCATGGGCTTGAGCATGTTCGACGCGTCCATCGAACCTTCGGCCGCGCCCGCGCCGACGACGGTGTGGAGCTCGTCGATGAAGAGGATGACCTGCCCCTGGGCATCGGCAATTTCCTTGAGCACAGCCTTGAGGCGCTCTTCGAATTCGCCGCGATACTTCGC
>JBEBGB010000258.1:0-6856 GCA_040081675.1 Vicinamibacterales bacterium | reverse complement strand
GCCAACCGCGACCCGAGAGCCGCGAGATCGCGATACAGCTTCGGTTTCAGCTGCGACAGACACCAGAGGCCGGCCGTCATCGCGAGCGGGTTGCCTGACAAGGTGCCCGCCTGATACACGGGGCCCGCTGGCGAGACCATCTCCATCAGATCGGCGCGTCCACCATAGGCGCCAACCGGAAGACCTCCGCCGATGATCTTGCCCAGGCACGTCAGGTCGGGTCTGACGCCGTAGATCTGTTGAGCGCCCCCCGGTGCCGCGCGAAAACCCGAGATCACTTCGTCGAACACGAGCAGGGTCCCATGTGCGTCGCACAGCTCGCGCAGTGCCCGCAGAAATCCGTCTGCCGGAGGCACGACCCCCATGTTGCCAGCGATTGGCTCGACGAACAGTGCGGCGATCTGGCTTCGGTTCGCCTTGAACACGCGCTCGACCGACGCCACGTCGTTGTAGCTGGCGATGAGGGTGTCCGCAGCGGCCGCAACAGTGACACCAGGGCTGGTCGGCGTCCCGAGCGTGAGCGCACCCGATCCGGCCTGGACAAGAAAGGCGTCCGCGTGACCGTGATAGCAGCCCTCGAATTTGATGATCTTGTCGCGGCGTGTTGCGGCGCGGGCCACGCGAAGGGCGCTCATGGCCGCTTCGGTGCCCGAACTCACGAAGCGCACGCGCTCGAGCGACGGCATGAATTTCCGGACGCGTTCGCCGAGTTCGACTTCGAGCGGGCTCGGCGCCCCGTAGCTGGTTCCGAGCCTGGCTGCCGCGGTCAACGCCTGTATGAGACCCTTCGGCGCGTGACCGTGAATGAGCGGTCCCCACGACATGACGTAGTCGACGAAACGGTTGCCGTCCACATCTTCGAGGTGCGCGCCAGACGCGCGCGCAATGAAGAGTGGCGTCGCTCCAACCGACTTGAATGCCCGGACAGGGCTGTCGACGCCTCCAGGCAGGATGCGTACAGCGCGTTTGAAGAGACGCGCGGACTTCGGTGTGTGCATGAGGTGCTACGAGGGTTTACGCGAGGGCCTTGGCCGCTTCGCGTGCGTAGTAGGTGATGATGATATCGGCGCCCGCGCGGCGAATGGACGTGAGTGTTTCCATCATCGCGCGTTCCTCATCGATCCAGCCGTTTCTGGCGGCCGCCTTCAGCATCGAGTATTCGCCGCTCACCTGGTACGCCGCGGTCGGATGGTTGTAGGTGGCCTTGACCTTCGCGATGACATCCAGGTAGGCGAGGGCCGGCTTCACCATGACAATGTCTGCGCCTTCGTCGATGTCCTGCTCCACTTCGCGCAGGGCTTCGTCGACGTTGGCCGGGTCCATCTGGTGCGAACGCCGGTCTCCGAACTTCGGCGTCGAGCCTGCTGCGTCACGAAACGGGCCGTAGAACGCCGAGCAGTACTTCGCGGCGTAGGACATGATGGCCACCATGTCGAAACCGTGTTCGTCGAGGGCTTTCCGAATCTCGCCGACGCGCCCATCCATCATGTCGGACGGCGCCACGATGTCGGCTCCCGCTGCCGCGTGCGAGACAGCCGCGCGTGCGAGGAGTGCGACCGTTGGATCGTTGGCGATCTCCGAATCGATGATGAGCCCGCAGTGTCCGTGGTCGGTGTACTCGCACAGGCACACGTCGGTGATGACGAGCATGCCTGGCACCTCACTCTTGATCGCGGCAATCGCTTTCTGCACCGGCGCGTTCGCGTCGTAGGCCATCGAGCCCACATCGTCCTTGAAATCGGGGATGCCGAACAGCAGGACGCTGTTCACGCCGTCGGCCTTCGCTGCCGAGGCCTCCCGAACGGCCTGGTCGACCGACAAATTGAAGACGCCCGGCATCGACGCCACCTCGCGACGCACGCCTTCGCCCTCACAGACGAATAGCGGCAGCACGAGCATCTCTGGCGACAAGCGCGTTTCGCGCACCAGCCCGCGCATCGCCTCGGTCGTACGCAATCGCCGCGGCCGGCGTGCGAGCGGCAGCGTGGGATAGGTGTGCGAAATGGCCATTACGTGTCTCCGGCGACTCGCTCGTCAGTGCGCCGGCGCCTGCGGCGCGACCGAACTCTCGACGTGCTTGACGATGGCCGCGCACAACGCCTCGATCGTGTAGTGCGAAGGCACGATGCTGCACTCGATGCCAAGTTGGGCGGCCGCTTCGGCGGTGACCGGACCGATCGCCGCCACGCTTGTCGTATGCAGGAGATCTGCCGCGGCATCCGCACCGTACAGTTCCGCGAAGCTGCGCACAGACGAGGGACTCGTGAAGGTCACGATGTCGATGCGGCGATCGAGCAACATGCGGTACACGTCCAGATCCGTGTCGTGCTCGGGTTCAATCGCGACGGTCCGGTAGGCGATCACTTCGGTGACGATCGCTCCACGTTTGCGAAGCTCTTCACCGATGACCTCGCGGCCGATGTCCGCGCGCGGCAGCAGGAAACGAGCGCCTCGCACGTCGCCTGATTCGACCAGCGCGAGCAGGACGCTTTCCGCCCTCGACTCCGGCGGCGTCAGATCAACCTTGATGCCGAATCGAGCGAAATGTTCGGCAGTGCCTGCGCCGATGGCGCACAGCTTGACAGAATTCAGCGCTCGCACATCCGCCGACGAGGCAAGGAGTCGGCTCATGAACGAGTCGACAGCGTTGCCGCTGGTGAACACCGCCCAGTCGAACTGTTCGAGATTCGCGCACGCCTCGTCCATCGGGGCATAGTCGCTTGGTGGGGCGATGCGAATCATCGGCGCTTCGATGGCGGTCGCTCCCAGTTTCTGCAACAGGTTCACGAACTCCGCAGCCTGCTCACGCGGTCTGGTCACCAGCACGCGTTTGCCAAACAGAGGCCGGTCGTCGTACCAGCGAAGATTTTCGCGCAGGGCAGTAACGCGGCCGATCACAAGGATGGCTGGTCGCCGGTCGGTGTTGTCCTGCACGGCTCGGGCGATCTCCTCGAGAGCGCCGACTGTTGTCTGTTGCGTGGGCAGCGTGCCGTCGTAGATCAACGCGGCAGTGTCGTCCGCAGGCCGGCCAGCCTTGAGCAGAGCCTGGAGCATGGCGGGCAGTTGCGCGGGACCCGCGTAGCAGACGATGGTGCCGTCGAGTGTGGCGAGGCTCGACCAGTCGACGTCGGGCAGAGAGTCCGCAGCACCTTCATTGCCCCGCACGAATGTCAGCGTGTCGCCGCCGCCAGGGTAGGTGAGCGGCACTCCCGCATAGCTCGCCGCACCGATCGCAGCCGGAATGCCAGGAATCACTTCGAACCGAATACGTTGTTCGTGCAGGAACAGCGCTTCAGACCCACCCGAGTCGAAAATGAACGGGTCGCCCCATTTCAAGCGCGCGACCACCTTCCCTTCGCGAGCCTTCTCGGAGAGCAGGTAACAAATTGCCTCCTGGTCATTCGGGAGCGGAGCCGGCATTCCGACGTCGATCTTCTCAGCCGAGGCACGAGCAAACTGCAAGATGCGAGGATGCACAAGGTGGTCGTAAATGACCACGTCGGCCTCGGCGAGGCACTGCTGGCCGCGGACGGTGATGAGTTCCGGGTTACCCGGCCCGGCGCCGATCAGGTAGACGATGGATTCAGTCACGGTGTCAGCGATTCTACGGCGAACGGTGGTCGTTCTGTGCATTTGCGCGCCGTGCGTCCTCGAGGATGTCGCCGGCGCCCTGTTCCAACAGGTCTTGCGCCGCTCTCGCACCGAGTCCGCGAGCATCCGCGCGCTTTCCACGTACGACCGTGCGCACCATGCGGCTGCCGTCGAGCGCGGTCACGGCCGCCAGGAGTTCGATCTCGTCGTTGCGAATGGGTGTGGCCAGGGCGCCAATCGGCGTTTGGCATCCGCCGCCCAGCGCCTCGACGACGGCACGCTCGGCGTCGAGCGCGAGCGCCGCAACGGCGTCCGTGACGGCGCTGACAGCCTGGGCGACACGTTCGTCCCCGGTGCGGATCTCAATCGCGATGATGCCTTGGCCGGGCGCGGGAACGCACGCGCTGACAGGCAGCGCGAACGCAATCCGGCCTGCGAAGCCCAGTCGCCGGAGGCCGGCCGCCGCCAGGACGAGCGCCCCGTGCTCGCCCGCGTCGAGCTTCCGCAAGCGCGTATCCAGGTTGCCGCGAATCGGTGCGAAGTGCGCGTTCGGGAACAGTCTGGTGAGCTGCGCGATGCGGCGCACGCTGGACGTGCCAATGTTCGGCGCATCTCCGAGGATTGCCGTCAGTTCCTCGAGGCTGTGCGCTGCGCGCGCCGTGGCAGGCAACACCACCGCGTCGTGCGGGTCTTCGCGCGCGAGCGTGCCGGCGATGATCAGACCCTCAGCCAGCACGGCGGGCATGTCCTTGCTGCTGTGCACGGCGAGATCGATCTCGTGACGCTGCAGAGCGTCCTCGATCTCTTTCACGAACAGCCGCTTGCCGCCGATCTCGGAGAGCGGCGCGTCCTGCAGACGGTCGCCAGAGGTCTTGATGATGACCAGCTCGCAAGACGGGCCGCCGGCCTGCGCGATCTGGGTCGCGACGCTGCGGGCCTGATACAGGGCGAGTTGACTGCCTCGTGTGCCGAGTCGAAGGGGATCTGTGGGCATGCGATCGTGCGCGCTCAACGCGCGCCGGGTCGGACGAAGGGTTCGACGCGTCGATCGCGTCGAAGGGTGTCAGTCTCGGCGTCGGTGCCCGGGGCGGTGTCTCCAGGCGTCTTCTGCTCTGCTCCCGACCGCTTCTGTTCGAGTCCGAAGAGGCGCGTGAGCACCTCGGAATACGCGGCCGCCGTTTCTCGATCGGTCGCGGACTTCAGCTGTTCGGTGGGCATGAGCAGCAGTTTCTCGACGACCAGACGCGTGATGTCGTCGACGCGCCCGCGGGCGTCGGGCGGAAGTGTGGAGGCGAGGCGGTCGAGTTCCGCACGCCGGATCGTCTCGAAGTGCTGTCGCAGCGCAACCACCGTGGGAATGGCGCTTCGCGCCCGAAGCCACTGACCGAACTTCTCGACTTCATCGGACACGATCGCTTCTGCGCGCGCCACTTCGCTGGCACGCCGCGCAAGGTTCTCGCGCACCGTCGCCTGCAGATCGTCGATGTTGTAGAGGAAGACCTGCTCGATCTCGCCCGCCGCTGGTTCGACGTCGCGCGGCATCGCGATATCGATCATGAACAGCGGCCGGTTCCGGCGCGGACGCATCACCGCCTCGATGTGCGCCCTGGTCAGGACGGTGGTCGACGCACCGGTAGCCGTGATTACGATGTCGGCCCGGCCAAGGAGTGCGTCGAGGTCTTCCATCGACGCGGCTGACGCACCGCCGATCGCCTCCGCGGTGCGCGCCGCATGCGCCATCGTCCGACTGACGATGGTGACCTGATGGACACCCTGCGACTTCATGTGCAGCGCAGTCAGCTTGCCCATCTCGCCGGCGCCGACAACCAGAACGTTCAGTCCTTTCAGGTCGCCGAAGATCTTCTTCGCGAGCGACACGGCAGCGAAGCTCACCGAGACAGCTCCCGATCCCACGCCCGTTTCAGTGCGGACACGTTTCCCGACGCCAAATGACGCGTGGAACAGCCGGTTCAGCAGCGTGCCCGCCGTGTGGGCGGCCCCGGCCGCATTGTGCGCTTCCTTGACCTGCCCAAGGATCTGCGGCTCGCCGACGACGAGCGAGTCGAGGCCGGCGGCCACACGAAACAGATGTCGGACAGCGTCGAGGTCGGTTTGATCGTAGATGTGCGGCATCACGATCGACGGATCGACGCCGTGATAGTCGCTGACGAACTCTGTGATCGCCGTGCGTGCCGCCCCGACATCGTCGCACACTGCGTAGAGCTCGGCGCGGTTGCAGGTCGAGACGATCACCGCTTCGCTGGTCGCCTCGCGATTGGCCAACGCACGCAGAGCCGACTCGAGCCCGCGCGTCTGAAAGTCCAGACGTTCGCGCAAGTCGACGGGCGCTGTGCGATGGCTGATGCCAAGAAGGAGGAGGTGCACGTGTCCTTAGAAGTCGTGACTGTTGGTGAGGAAGTAGCTGATTGGCAGGAAGTTCAGCAGGACAATGGCGAACCCCACGGCCGATAAATACGCGGTTCGGCGACCGCCCCACCCGATTCGCCGCGCGGCGAACACTTCGAACGAGTACACCGCCCAGCACACCAGTGCGACGAAGATCTTCGGATCTTGCAGCGACATGCCTTGCACCCGCGGATCGGCGCTGGGCACCTGGACAGCGAAGATGGCGCCAGCCACAAGGCCAATGGTCAGGCAGACCCAGCCGACCACGACGGCGCGCTGATTCATCGTGTCCAGGACCTGCAAAGACGGCAGCCGAGTATAGAAGAATCCCAGGTGCTTGGCTTTGATCTCCTTGAAGAGCAGGACGTAGGTGATGCCGATGACGCACGCCAGCGCAAAGCTCGCATACGCGAACAGCAGCGACGAGACGTGAATCCCGAAGAGCGGCCCGCTTAGGACGTCGTCGTGGACTTCCGGCATCGGATGCAGAGCAGGAATGGTCTGGAGAACGACCGCCAGCGGCAGGATGAACGCACCCATGGCGCGCTCTTCCGTGGTCATCTCCGTGAAGAGGTACGCGAGCACCAGCAGCAGCACGAACGTCGAAATCGCAGACGACGCGCTGGTCATCGGCACGTGACCGGCCTCCATCGTCTGCATGCCCACGACAAAGGTGTGCGCGAGAGCGCCTGCGACGAGCAGTGTCGTTGCGGCGCGGCCGACGCTCGCCTCGTGCCTGGCAAAGTGCAGGACGTAGCCGACGAGCGCGGCGCAGTAGAGGGCCAGCGGGATCCAGGGCATGACGTTATCGCGTCGGTGCGAAGTAGCCCTGCTTGGTTCGCGCCGACATTCCTGTGCG
>JBEBGB010001024.1:0-1703 GCA_040081675.1 Vicinamibacterales bacterium | reverse complement strand
CGGTCGGTAAAGCCCGCGTATGCCCGCCACTGTGCGCTGTCCGTCGGATGTCGGTCCAGTGTGGCTTGGAGATGCACGGCCGTATTGCGCGTGACAGCGTCCGCAGACTGAAACGCGTGCCAGTTGGTGAACGGCGTGCTGGTGTGCTGAACAATCGCCAGGGCTCGGAGCTCCCTGTCGGACGAAGGTGAGAAGACGATGTGCGCAAAGCCAGTGGCGCTGTTGCTGGCCCGCTCCGCGAGCTGTTCGCGCGAATAGCTCGAGCCTCGGGCCACGGTGATGCCCGTCGCAATGGTGCTGCGATCTGAGAGCGGACCACTCACCTCAGCGGAACCGAACGAGAACGTGTTCAATCGTGCGATTGGAATCGGCTGGTTGGCTGGACCTGGGGCGGCCAGTCCGCCGCCCGAGCCGGACCCTGTGATGGTGCGCTCCCACGTTCCGCCGCCTCGCCGCGGATCGAGCGAGACCGCCAGACCCGGCGAGTCGATGTCGACTGGCATGAGGCCCGTCGCGATGTTGATGCGCTGCCACATGGAGGCGTCCGGCACGAAGAGCGCCGCGCCGCTGCCAGACGGATCCGTGACGTCGATGTCGCCCACACGAAACAGCGTCTGCGACCAGGAGCCCAGAAAACCGCCGACGCGTGAGTCGCCGCCGACATTGAGGCCACCGCTGTTGAAGCGATCCGCGATCAGTTCCGATTGCGTCGTTTCGAGAATGGCGTAGACAGAGTCGCCGAGAGGAAGGTTGCTGACGAGATCTGCTGGAAACGACGCACCGAGCGCTGGAATGGTTGCCGGCGATGTCGCCGTTTGACCAAAGACGGGCGCGGTGAAAAGAAGAACGAGGAGCGCCAGGAGTGTGGCGCGAGTCGTGACGGGCATGCGCACAAGTCTACAAGCAGTCTCACGAGCCCGATCGGCAGCAGGCGGCTAGTGTCAGTACAACGCGCGGACGGCTGCGATCTCATCGGTCCGACGACCAGGAGACCAGCCCAGCACATCGCCCACGATGCTGGCGGCATGCGTCAACGTTGCAGTGTCGGGACAGCCCAGCGCCCCGAGCCGTGTTCGACGCACCGCGGCGTCGGCAAGCGTCAACACCATCTCGTGCTCGGCCACATGACGGAGCAGGGCGTCGTTCTCGAGTGACACATGTGGCAGCGGACGAGATGCGCTGACGCTCGGCGCAGGTGCGCGCTGCAGTAGCGCAAACACGCGGTCGACGATTCGCTCCGCCACGCCTCGGGCGGTTGTGTACTTCGTGCCGGCGACGCTGATGAGTCCAGCGAGACCTTCCGCAGGGTGCTCGAACACGCAGTCGTGACCCTCGAGTGTCGGTGTCTGGTTGTGCTGCATCCGTGCAGGCACCACACCCCGGTGCACGAGGCTGACCTCGTGGCGCCGCAGGCGGTACGACGGAAACGCTTCGTTCAGTTCAACCAGAAACGCCTCGAGCGCGGACTCGTCCACACCCGTACGATTCGGGTCGCAGAGGACACCAGACTCCCAGGTGCCAAAGAGCGAGCGTCCGTGCCACGGCACCAGGAACAGGTTGCGTCCAGACCGGCTTCGGCCGCCCAGTGCCGACCCCGGTGCCTCACGCGTGGTGACGACATTCATCGCCTGCAGCAGTGGAAGGACCACTGAGGCATTGAAGGGCTGAAGCAGGTGATTGAGCCGCGCACCCGTTGCGTTGAC
>JBEBGB010001023.1:0-1704 GCA_040081675.1 Vicinamibacterales bacterium | reverse complement strand
CCAACGCTAGGAGAACTCTCTCAATCCCTCTGCAGCTTACCCACAGACTGTCACCCATCAGGGGTGACTAAGTGTCACCCATCAGGGTTACCGCTCACACCGCCATGCTTACACTCTTTCGACGTCGAATAGACCATCCGGGGAGGCGATCTTCACGGTCAGGTAATCAGGTGAGCCTGGGGCCGCTCCGCTCAGCGACGCCGTGAACCTGTATTCGTGCTCTCGCTCGTAGAAACGCGATTTCTGCGCGAAATGGATCCTCAGTCGCGTTTCTGGATGTCCGAAGTCGCTTCCCACCTCACCTTTATCGTATCTGACCGGACAGCCGTCCAGGAAACCGAGCTTGCGATCTCCGTGCGTCGAACCCACAAGGGCTTGGAAGAGCGACTCGGCAAACCGGCGCGGATCGAGAATGCGCACAAGGAATGCTGTCGGGCCCGATCGAAGATGATTGAGGTCAGCTGATGGGTGCGAGGTGCAGAAGAGATAAGTCGGGTTGATGAAGGACCCGCGAAAGTCGAAATGCCCCTGTTGGGGCTCGCGTTCAGTGGCCTCACCGGAGATGGTGTCGACGCCCACTACTGGCACGAGGCCGGGAACGAGAAGATGGCTCTCTCCTTCAGCAGGGTCCCCGCGAGCATCCTCTAGCGTCTTATAGTACGACTGCGACCACATGCGAAGTTCGCCACCGTGAGCCAACTGCTCTGCGTAGTCCTGGTTGTTGTACAGCTTGACCAAGACGTCAGGAAGCTCATCTAAGACTAGCCCAGCCATTCCGCATCTGTGCTCTCTAACGACTTGGGTTTCTGCTGCACGAGCAATATGCGCACATCGCGTCGCGAGGTGAAAGCCGAGCGATGCGGGCCACGCAAGCTGACCGAAGTGTCAGCAGCAAACCTATGTTAGGTGGTGCCCGGACGGGGTACGACGGACTAGACGTCTAGGTCGCCACTACCTGACGAAGACAGTAAACACTCGCTGAACAGACCTGTCGTCGGGCTCGGATCGGCCGCTAACGATGACGGTTCCGGACCCGGGCACCTGAAGACGTACCGTCGTCGTGTGATCGAGGTACTGAAGCTCCAGGGTACAGGGGCCGTCAGCATGCATGTCAGTGGGAGTCACCACGGCAGTGTTTCTCGTAACCTCGACTCTGGTGTCACCTCGGGAGATGCAGCCGCCGCCGAACGTGTAGAACGCCACCTCGAAGTTGGCGCCTGCATCGACCGTGTCGGGGACGGAGATCGCAGAGGAGTCGTCGTAGAACTCGATCAGGCCAAGGCGCTCTTCGTCACCCAAGCCGAGAAGACTACAACCTGTGAGGACGCCAGCGAATGAGGGGATAACGAGGCGCGCGCGCAACCAAAGGCGGCGTCGGCCGGAGTGTATCTGGGAACGGTCGGCGCGCGGCAGCACCCGCCGAGTGGCGCAGATCCAGGTCATGGACGGAATACGATCGGAGACAGGGCTGTGTGACAGCGCACCACCTAACGACTTGGGTTTGAGCTGCGCGAGCAACATGGCCGCACCGCGCAGCGAGGTGCAAGCCGAGCTGTGCGGACCCGCACGCTTATCGCGTCAGCTCCAAACCCGTGTTAGAGAGCGCATGGTACAGTCACCCCTGATTGGTCACACTTTAGTCACCCCTGATGGGTGACAGTCTCCCCAGTAACCTGCGGCTCCATTCTGCGATGCCTGGAGCCG
>JBEBGB010001022.1:0-1705 GCA_040081675.1 Vicinamibacterales bacterium | reverse complement strand
TAGAGCAGCTCCATGATCGCGAGCAGATCGCCGTCGAGTGTCAGTTCCGAGCCGGTGGTCGTCGTGATCTTGCGCATGTCAGACCCCGAAACTCTTCAACGCGGCGGACTCCTCGGTGAAGAGCGGGATGAAGTTCTGTGCTCCAGTCATGGTGAGCATCGTCTCCACGCGCTTCTGGACGCCCGACAGCCGCAGCTGACCGCCCGCGCCAGAGATCTGCCGGTACAGGTCCATGAAGCACCCGATCGTGGCGCTGTCGACGTAAGTGACCCGGCCAAGGTCGATGAGAATCTGGGACCGACCGCCCGATACCAGTGTCGACACCGTGTCAGAAAAGTCGGCGAGCATCGGATACATCATCCTCGTCTCGTCGACGCGCACAATCGAGACGCCGCCGATCTGCTCGGTCTTCATATTCATCGGAATGCTCCAGTGCGGGAACGGCCATCAGGCGACGAGCCGCTCGGGCTGTAATCCTCTCCGCGCAGGCGCCGGACTTGTCGCGCCAACTCGGTCCGACCACGATTGATGCGCGACTTCACGGTCCCTTCGGGCAGGTCGAGACGCGTGGCGATGTCCTGGTACGACAGTTCCTGGATATCGCGCATGACGACCGCCATCCGCAGGGTGGCCGGCAGCGCCGCCAGCGCTTCACGCAGCAGGGTGACGCGGTCGCGTTGCTCGAGCGTCGCGATGGGACCGGGCTCGGCCGCGGTGGGCGACAGCTCGTTCGCGTCCACGTCACGGTCGATCGTCTGACGCTCCTTGCGAACGCTGCGATAGTGATCGATGCACAGGTTGCGGCTCACGCTGATCAGCCACGTCTGGAAATTCGCGCGGCGGTCGAACGTGCTCAGCGACTTGAAGACCTTCAGGAAGATGTCCTGCGTCAGGTCTTCGGCCTGGTCGTGCTTGCCGACGAACTTGTAGGCCACGTTGAAGACGCGGCGCCAGTGGAGCCGGACGATCTTCTCCCACGCGGCCTGGTCGCCGCGCAGACACCGCTGGATGAGTGCTTCGGTGTCGTCAGACGTTGGGGATGGTTCGACGGCCATGCGTGTGGGCAGCGGGATCACGCGATGATATCAGGTGGTATAGTCGAGAGTCGATTCGTGGCTGGATTCTCTCTCGTTGATCATTGCCTGCGGTGCGACGGCGTCGACCTCAACGCCATTGCCGACGCGGAAGGCACGCCGCTCTATGTCTACAGTGCGGAGCTGATTCGCCAGCGCTATCGTGCGCTCGACGAGGCGTTCGCGGGCTATCCGCACGCACTGCATTATGCCCTCAAGGCCAACTCGAACCTGGCGATCGGACGCCTGCTCAGCAGCCTTGGCAGCGCGGCGGACGCCAACTCGGTCTGGGAGATCGAGGTGGCCCAGCGGATGGGATTCTCCCCGCAGCAGATCGTGTTCACGGGAGTCGGCAAGTCGCCTGCGGAACTCGAACGCGCCGTGTCGCTCGGCCTCAAGGCCATCAACGTCGAGTCCGCCGGCGAGTTGTCGCGCATCGAGGCCATCGCTACGCGCAACGGTCGGCCAGCTCGGGTTGCCGTACGGATCAACCCGGACATTGATGCGAAGAGCCACCCGCACATCTCCACGGGCCTGAAGATCAACAAGTTTGGTGTCCCGCTCGACGCGGCACGCGAGTTGTTCACGACGCTCGCCGGTCGTCCCTACTTGACGCTCGTGGCCGTGCACGC